>NZ_JAHUWL010000039.1:0-8846 GCF_019219045.1 Pseudomonas sp. PDM25 | reverse complement strand
CAATCAAAGATGCCGGCCAGTTCTAGCAACCGCTCAATGTTGGGCATCACGATGCCGCGCTCGATGCGTGATACCGCCTCATTGCCCACCCCCAGCCGCTCAGCGACTTCCTCCTGGGTCAAACCACGGCGACTGCGTTGCTTCGCAATTGCACGGCCCACCACCCCGCCAAAAACGTCTAATCAGTATCCATCGCCGCCCCATATCAACCTAGATGGTTGAGCACCACCTCATTGACATGAAGAACCTATAAAGTTGAAAATCAACCCAGAAGGTTGCCATTCACCTATTTGTGCCAATACTCAAAAACCAAGGACTTTTTCCATGCCGGAAGCAACAAGCAATCAACAATGGTTTTACGAAGAAAAAGGCCAGCGCCAGCCAGCCAGTGAACAGCAAATCGTAGAACTGATCCGCTCAGGCAAGCTGACTTACGGCTGCCTTATCTGGAAGATCGGACTGGAAAACTGGATTCCGGTCGAAAAAACCGAGTTTCTCCAACACCTCCAAGCGACCTCACCGCCGCCCCTCACCGGCGCCAGCGTCAACAACACAGTGGTATGGCTACTGGCATCCGCGCCACTGCTGGGCTACCTGCTAGAGGCCTTTGTCGCTGGAGCCACCGGGGGCGGTCAGCGGGCGTTGAGTGAGGGCCATTACTGGTATCTCACTGTGTTCTTGAACATCGCCTTGAGTCTGTTCGATGAGAAACGCCTGAAAAACGCCGGGCACGACACACGCCGATTCAAGGGATGGGTTTTTATCGTGCCGGTCTACCTGTACCAGCGAGCCAAGATGCTGAACCAGAACCTGGTGCACCTCATTGTCTGGATTGGCAGTTTCGCACTCACTTTTTTCGTCTAAGCCCTGCCCTTTGGATAGCAGTGCTTCCGGCTGACACCGGGAGCACTACGTCCTAGCTCGGCACGATTGGCGCAACGCTTTAGTCCGATCCAAGGAACTCAGATGAACACGAAACTTTTAGGGGCCTCCCTGTTCGGCTGCCTGCTTGCCAGCACCGCCTCAGCGGGAACTAACGAGTGGACAGCCGACTGGGCGCAAGGCGTGAGCAAATACTTGGTCGATGATGGCAACGACAATGAGCTGAACATCTCCTGCTCAAACGAGAACGACAGCCATAATGTCACAGCCTTCTGCCAGCATCGCGGGAAAGCAATGTGCCTCAGGCGATGATGTCGGCTTCGATGTCATCGTTGACGGCGTGCACTACAGCAACCCGTTCTTCACCAATTGCCGCGCCTGCGGTAACGCCTTTTCAGCCTTTTGGGAAGCGCTACGCAGCGCCAACCATTTACAAATCAGCGATGGCCGTAAAGCCGTGAATCTACCGACCACCCACCTGGCCCAAGTCGCGCTGCCACTCGACTCGCCAGAAAACAGCTGCAAGTCGGCCTGGTAAGGCCCGTACACCGCCCGAGTTGATCTGTTACCACTGCCTCTTTGAGTACCTTCTCGTGCCCCTACAATGTCAATGCTTGCGCAAGCTGATTTATTTCGGGATTGGTTTGGCCACTGCCAATAATGGGTGCTCGTAGCAACGACCGCTGCTCTTTACGATCCACGATCCAGAACGCCATCTTTATAGGTGTTTCCCGCAAGACACCAGTTGCCGGGTCCTCGTCGGAAGCGCCTTTGCCATCCGGCAGCACAAAATCATTCACCTCCTTGACTCGGCGACTACGCAGCCAGGTAATCCAGTGGATGAGCTCGGTGTGCCCCTGCTGCTCCAGCATCTGGGCAAACCGCACCTGCCAACGCTTACACGCTTGCCCGCAAAGCCCTGCACGTCGCTGCAAATCCACCAGGCTTTCGCCATTGATCAGCCCTTGAGCAAACCCCAGCCAGTGTTCCGGATACCCCACTCGGGACAGCAACGTGCCTCGCAGTAAACTCATCTTGCTCCCGCAGCTGGTGCAGCGAAAATCAGGGCGCCGCTCATCGGTACGCTGCATATCAGGCGAACCACACTTCGCGCACACTGCCTGTTGAGTCGTCAACAATAGCTCTAGCCCACTGAGAAACGCCTGGGCTTGGGCGGCAATGTGGCGGTGGTTCCAGACTGGCTCGATCTTGCCGTGCTGACCACCAGCGATACAGCGCTGGAAACTCCTTGGCCATCACGGCGCGGCAGGGCTTGATCCAGCGCCACGTGGTACTGGGGGAGATGCCCATCGCTTTGGCAATACCTTGCGTCGGCCAACCGGCTAACAGGTACTGAGCATAGGTCGACCACAGGTGCATCAGCCCGTACCCCGAAAACGGGGATTTCGACAGACAATTAAACCCCTTGTTGCACGCGCCGCAGCGGTAAAAAGGCAGGCGCAGATTTTGACTGGGGTCCAGTCTAAAGCGTGATGACTGCACGCAGGGCACTCGACCGGTGATTTATTGGGGAGCTCGTGCAGATAGCGGATAAAGGCATCCGCTTGGCTGTGGAATTCGGCGGGTAGGCATCGGTGGTAGTCGGGTGGCGCGGTAGCATCGGACATTGAATTTGTATTTTTCATGGGCAATCTAGTGAGTTGACCCGTCAGCTTCAGCGCACGGGCTCACCGGAAGACGCGTATCGCAATCGGGCAAATCGTCGCGTCCGGAATGGGCAACCAGTTTAGTTAACGTATTACTGTTTAAACGATTGCCCCACCAACAGCACGGAAATCGCGCTGTCGGTGGGTATCGGCTCTAAACAAACGAATCAATATCCAAATGATAGGGCGCCCCCACGGGGTGCCCGCCAATGATTGCCGTTATCGCCTGATCATGGTCAATCGCGGCGGGCGGCGCCATTGCCAGTTGTTCGGGCGCGGTGTTTACCGGGTGTGCCTTCCAGCGTGGCAGGTTCGCGGTGAGCAGTTCGGGATGGGTGGCGACTTGGCCGTAGACATCCCCTGCGCTGGCTTTTTTTCCATGCAACTCGACCAGCCGATCCCGGGTTATTTGCATCTTGCCGATTTCCGCTCGGAGGGCGCGGTACTCATTTTCATGGGCGCGTTGATAGGCATCGGAATGGGTTTCGCGGGAGACCTTTTCCAACTGACGGCACATTCGCTGGAGCGCGTTATCCACCCACTCAAACTCGCGTGTGGTCACCCGTTCGCGGCTAAACTCTAGCGACTCCTGCCAGCGGCGTAGCGTGGCCCAGCTATTGGGAATGTAACCCCCCACCATTAGGTGATTGAGCAGGTACAGGGCGGGTTCAAACACTCTATGCGTCGGCAAGCCATTTTTTTGCTGGAGTACTTCGTTGCACGCTTTATTGATAATGCTCTCGCAACCCGGCTCCCAGAGGATCGAACACTGATGGCCATCCTCAAATCGCACCGGCATAAAATGATGCAGCTTGCCGTGGTGCGCATAAGGGGTGCCGTTGAGGTTGCTCACGCCGACCATAAATATCGAAACACCCAGTGGTGCGTTAACAAAGCTGACGGCAAGGCCGGTGCCATAGACTTTCGGTTTGGTATCCATGCCGGTCCCCGGCACGCTCGGAATCGGGTCGTTGTGATTGACCATCCGGTGATGCGTCAGCTCAGCGGCGCCGTCTACAAAGGTCTGGTCAGCGGCCCGTGGAGAGCCGTAGGTGTAGAGCAAAAGGTCGTACGTAAAACCTTCCCGCCGCCGCAGCATTTCGGCCAATAACAAAGCAACCGCGCCGCCGAGGCTATGGCCGGTAATAATCAGTTTTTGTCCGCTGTGAAATTTATCCAGGTAGGTAGTAACAAAGTCATATGTGACTTTGGCGGCACCATAAAAACCCCGATGTACCTGGCCTACGCCCTCGTCAAAAGGCTCTTGTTTAGCATCACCATCGGTTAGGAGGTCCCACGGCATTTCGTTCGTGCCACGCACCGCAATCAAGATCAGCTCATCGTTATGCGTGATAAAGGCTTGGCTATTTGTTCCATTATCTTTGTCAGTGTCATCAAGGAAGTGAATTTTGGCCGGGTTTTCCTGCGCATTACCCAACTCGGGATTATTCACCTCCGGGTACAACTCAGGATCAAACGGCACGATTTCCAAACGCTTGGAATACGGCACGTCTTCATACAGCGGGTAGTACGGTTTCACCGATTCCTGACCAGCGTCCACCCGCCAGATCTCCTCTGCCTTGGCCAAGGCCGCGCCAAACCAGTTGCCGCTGCTGGGCTGTGCTGGAAAACTCACCGTGCTGGCCCTCACAGGCTGCTGATCAGGATCCTGGCCAAACGGGGTGTAACTCAGGGTGGCCATCAATGCCAGCTGGTAAAGGTTGAGCGCGCAGAACTCGTTACCGGTGGAGAGCATGGGGCGCAAGGCCCGCAGCGGACGCACCTCTAACACGTGATGTTTGTTCGGCAACAGGGGAATGCCAAACCGTTTAGCAAGCTCGGGTAGGTAGCCCGTTTGCCCTTTAACGGGCAGCGGTCGAAACAGCTTAAACACATGGAAGTTGGGCGGGAAATGGCGTGCGGCCAACGGTGGCAGGTGGGCTCCGTGCTCTACCAGTTCACGCACCTCCACCTGATGAAACGCTCCCGCATCCGCCTTGCCTTGTGCAGTGTTGGACTGCGTACGCAGGCCAGACTTACTGGAGAAGCGAGTTTTCTCGGCTCGTACTTGTAGTTCGGTGATGGGCAGCGGGTAGTGCTTCCGGTGCATTAGTTCGCTGTAGTCGTCATTACTGCCTTGGTACGCCTGATTCAGTCGGAGCTCCACCGGACCGCAGTAGTGGTTGTCCACCTTGCCGACGCCGACAGCATCCAGCGTACCGGTGTAGATGATGTCTTCGTAATCGATGAGCTGATAGGTCAGCCCCGCATAGGGCTGGCCGTCACCGAACTCGTCGACCAATTGAAAACTGGTCGAGTGTTCGCGCAACGGGCAAGCGAGCATATCGCCGCTAAAAGAGGCTTTATCACGTTCGGGTAGTTCAAAGTTCACGGGGTCACGTCCTTGTTTTCGGTGCAGCCGGGATAAATGGTGCACGTGTCGCGACCGTCCGGCATTCTGAAGGTGCTGAAGTCTGTGTGGTTGCCGTAACAAAAAGCGTGCTGATCTTCAAAACCTTTACCCATGCAGCGCTTCCAACCACCGGGTACCTTGACCCAGGTATCGCCCATATAGGGTTCTTCCTCATCGGCCAGCTTGATCTTCAAGCGCACGGTTTTGCCCGGCAGTTGATCCAGGGTGTACGCCGCAAATGGATGGCCTCGAGTTAAGCGGCCCTGGGCATCGGTGTCTTTGCAGTCGAGTATTTTTACGATGCGACGCAAGCCGCCTGAGGTACGGAACAACCACTGGCACTGTCCGTAAAACTCGCTTTCACCAGCGGCGTTGAAAGTGCCCTTGTCGTGTGCATCCAGTTCATAGCGAACCGCAACTTTTCCAAAGTCACTGCCGAAGTCGCCTCGGTCTTTTCCATATTTCGCATAGACATCCAGGTCCACACTATGCAACACCAACTCACAGCCTTTACTGGTTCGGCGTATCTCTATCTCGGCATTGGGTTTGTATTCGGTGCGCCACTCACGGTTGAACTGCGGCTTTAAATTGTCGCGCTTACCCAAACTGCAGGTTTGGCCTGAGGCGGGTACGTACGTCACTGTCGCGACATACGCGAAGTTCGGCGGTAAGTCGGCGGTGAAGGTGAAGGTGTCGGATTTACCGCCCGTGGCGGAACAGCCCACCGTAAGGGCCAGGCCACCACTGAGGATCAGGTTTTGAAGAATACGTTTCATACGGGGGCATCTCCCTGCCAGTACAGTGTTTCCTGGTACAAGCGATCAAAGTGCGTTGACGGAGTTTCATGGGGCCGAGGCCACCAGGATTGAGGCGGGACGTAATCCTGCGCTTGCAAGCTCTGCGTCAGCAAAAAATGAATCTGTTCCGGCTCCTGCCAGCCCCAGGTGCGAGCCCAATCAAGCTGGCCGCGCAACCAGGTATCGACGTTCTGCTGTCGGGCCAGACCGACCAGGGCGCCTGAGTGCTCACGCATCAGGTAACGCCGGGTGTTGTCGAACTGCACGCCCGCGAAAGTAGCCGCTGGCGTGGGGGTGTTCAGCCACGCGGGAGCAAGTGGCAGCGGGTGCTGGCCGGGGTCAGGATTGTCGATAACGATCCACTGCTCAGCCTGCCAATAACACACGCTGCTCATCGGACCCAAAAAGTCCGGCTGCTGCTCGGGTTGCAGGTGGGCCAGAGCACGGCCCAATACGCGGTTGTCGTGGAAACGATAAAGCGCTTGATTCGGTCGCTCGCCGATCACCAAGCGTTCCTGCCAATGGGTGGTCAATGCATCAAGGTCGTTGCTTGCGGTACTGGCCAGCCAGCCCCAGTGACGTTCAGGTGTATTGAGCAGCGTCTGTAAGGCCGGATGCTCCACCGACGCCAACTGAAAGAGGTGCGGTGCCACGTTCGCTAATGAGTCGGCAGGCGTACCCAGGTACAGATTGCGGTACTGTTCGACTCCAAGCTCGCTGACCAACGCATTACGCTCGTCAAGTTGTCCGTCAGAATCCAGTACCAAGTAGAGGCGCCGTCCCTGCCTGGATTGTTCTTGTAGCCATTGTTCAAGCGCACTCATGCATTATCTCCAATATTGCATAGGCCATTGCGACAGGCCTAACCAAGCAGGCAAGGCGGTGTGGCTGGCATGGTTGCGAACACCATCGAAAAAACACGCCGTGACGCACCGTCAACGCCGTCGATGCCGTCATTAACGTTGCAGGGCTGGGGCTCTGTCGTATTTTTCACACTGTTGCCCCCTCGCTGTTCGTGATAACCCGGCCAGCGTGGGTGCCCCCTGGCTCTATTGCGACGTCGGTTTATTTGCACCAATTACTATCACTATCGATCAAGTGGTAGCGCAGCAATGTAGTTTTTAAACTTTCCTTAGGAGAAGCGCTAATAAGCGCAATGCCTTGAGCATCGGCTATCGCCTTAAGGTCGTCGGGAGTGTCTACACGCTCATGCACAATGATCGCGACCAGACCTGTGAGCGGCAGTTTTTCCCAGTGCAACTGCTCATTGTTCGCGATGGCTTTGTCTTTAACCGTGTCACTAAATGTTCTGTTCCGCCCGCTTTCCGTTTGGTATTGCCACTTATCACGCCCCGTTTCCTTTTTCGCTGGTGCGCCAGGGGCCGCTCCCATGCCGTCCGTGGTGCTCGCGCGCCAAACATGGGCAGGATCTTCCAGGATGTCCGGCCTGATGATTAGCTGAACGTTACCCGCTGATGCCCCTACGCCCATTCCAGTGGCGATCCATTGAGCGGCTCCCTGCTTGCCTACCGCACGGGTGTAAACAGCCAGGGCTCCGCCACCGCGCTCATCAGCGGTTCTACTGTACTTTCCTTCAGGGCCAAGGCGAGCGTATGCACTTCGTAAAAAGCCGCTTTCAATCGTTTTCGCGGCATACGCAACAGCTATTCCATGAACAAGGGCGAGGGTCTTACTTAAGTCCAATGCCTGATCTCGACCTTCCTGTACCTTGAATCCAGGCTTAGGGTTTTGAAGATGCCAGCCGTCTTCAACTTCGTTATATAAGCCGAATTTGTTCGGCGCGGAGACCTTCGCGACTCGTTTAGGAGCGGCAGTCCGCTGATCGGCCAGGCTCGCAGGTTTTGTTATCGGCATCACCGTCACGGCGACATCCGCCTTTTCGGCATCGGCCGGTTTCAACGTACGACAGGCCTCGCAAAGCGGGCAGTAGTCCGCTGCGTGTTGTTTGGCAGTGGCCACGTTGGACAGCGAACTGGCGATAATCGCCTTTGGTGCGCTGATCAGGGCCTGTGCAGCCTGAAGCGAAGGAACACCGGCTACAGGCGCACCACCCTGGACGATGGGCACGCTGCTGAAAATACCGCCTGAGTTAATGACGAGGTGCTGACCACCGGCCTTGAGCGTCAGACTCATGCCAGCATCGAGCACCACATTGGTGGCAGTGACGTGAGCCTGTGTGCCCGCCTGCATCACCAGCGAGCCACCCGTCGTGGTGCTGCTGTCGCCGGTAATGCTGATCAGCTCATTGCCGCCGATCACGGTGTTACGCAGCCCTTGGGTGGTGTGCAGTTCGTCGCCCTTTATCAAGCTGGAGCTGTGGTGGTCCACCTGCTCAAAACGGTCATGACTGATCAGGCTGTGACTGTCGCCGATAATCTGCTCGCGACGGTCGTGACCGATCCGGGTGTCGCTGTCGTTGAGGATCACCTGTTCGAGGTCACGCTGCGCCCGCAGGTAGATTTTTTCTTGCCCCGTACGGTCTTCAATCGACAGTTCGTTGTAGCCGCCGCTGGCGGGCGAGCTGTGGCTGCGCAGCACCGTCTTGGTTTTGTTCGCAGGCAGGGCGTACGGCACCGGCGTGACCTTGTTCGGCACACACCCGGTAATCAGCGGATCGTCGGGATCACCTTCCAAGAAGGTCACCACCACTTCCATGCCGATGCGCGGGATGGTCACCGCGCCAAAGCAGTCCCCGGCCCAGCTGGAGGACACCCGCACCCAGCAACTGCTCTTGTCGCTGTTCAGTTCGGCCCGGTCCCAATTGAACTCGACCTTGACCCGACCGTACTCATCACAAAAGATTTCCTCGCCGGCAGGCCCGGTGACACGGGCGGTCTGGCTCACCAATTCCTTTTCACGGGTGACCAGCGGTGGACGGTAGAACACGTCCCAGGGAATCGCGGTGAAGGTGTTACGGTAGCCTTGGGTGAAGCCATCTGCGGGTTTCACCTCGCTGGTGACCGACTCTTCCAGCGCTTGAGGTTGTTTCCCGTGGTGATGAACGCTTCGCAGCAGCCACAAGGCGTTGCACGCCTGACGCGGGTGTTCAGTCAGGGTGAAGAAGTG
>NZ_JAHUWL010000038.1:0-9284 GCF_019219045.1 Pseudomonas sp. PDM25 | reverse complement strand
TTCAGGCGGGCACACAGGCTCACGTCACTGCCACCAATGTGGTGATCGAAGCGGACGTCAGCCTGACGCTCGAGGCCGGTGGTCAGTACATCGTCATCACTTCGGGCGGTATTTTCAGCAGCGTGCCTATTGTTCAAGGCGGCGCGCCCCTGGCAGGCGTTCCGCCTATAGCTGCGACTGCCGCACTGAACCTCATGGCCGGGACGGACGCAGTACTGCGCAGCACACCAATATCTGGCGTCATCACTTCAGGCATTAACAAGCTGTGTGGCAAGCAAAGTAATGGCGCGTGCAGCCGGGGAGATTGCACATGCGAGAAAAGCTGATCAATTTTGTTGGCTGGTCTCGCCAGCGAACGGTAACGGAGTCTTCCCAAGGCGTGTATTTCATCCTCGACCAAATGCTTTATCCCAATCTGTTGAGCGAACTTTCTGCGCAACCAGTGGCGACTTTTGACTACTTGCTCGAGGGTACTGATTTTACTTCGCTGGCAGGTACGGGACCGATCTGGCTCACGGCTCAATGGGGCAGTGCACTAGCTAACTGGTGCTTGGAGCTTTGTCAGTATCGGCACGCGGGTATCGTGATCACCGCTACGGACGGCGAACGAGCACTCAACCATGCGCGCTGGTTGCTGAAGGTCAATGATGGTTCCGGTGGCCAAAGCTGGGTGACCTATTATCAGCCCGCCTTGTGGGCGGCAATGGCTGGCACCACAGCGCCACAGGCTATGCCTTCGTTGCTAGGCCCCTGGTCGGCGGTTTACGCCTCATCGCCGAATTACATCAGTGGTTTGGCGCCGGGGTGGATGAACTGGCAAACCGACATCCCCTCCACGATGCCAGCAGCAAACTACTTCACACTTTCGCCACACACCGAACCGGCCTACCTCACGCTACGTTGGGTGTATTGGATTGACGAACAGCACATTGCCTTGCATGAGCCGGATGTCGAGCGATTGCCGCTTCTGATCGACAACCTGAACCTCTTGCGCCAGCACCAGATCTACGAAAGCGCTCATTTGCTGAATCTGGCTGACGTATTGGTGAGTGAAAGCCTCGCCACTCAACCTGCCGCCATGACCATCTTGCTCAGTGCAGATGAAACCCTCTGCAAGGTTAAGCAATTGCAAGCACTGAACAAGGTGCCAGCATCCCGGAGAATGGAAGCCCATGGAACTGACTGATTACACCGTCAAAACAGGCGATACCTTAGGTGATATTGCCCAACAGTGCGGCAGTAGCGTGGCACAACTGCGTCAGTTGAACCGATTTATCCCATCCTCGAATATCCTTAAATCGGGTTGGAATCTCAGCGTTCCCGCGCAAGGTAGAGCCGGTGTGGCTGCCAGACCAACGTCGTCCGCCATTGCTCCCTCTGAGGCTGAAAAGCCGCCCGCGGCGCCACCGGTTTCCAAGGTTTTGGAACTGGACCCGCAAACTAAACCCAAGCCATCTGGGAGCGTCTATTTTGGCCCTCAGGAAAAACTGCCCTGTTCCTTGGTTTATGCCAACATCATCTATGCCACCCATGAAAAGGAATTCTGGTTGCTCTCGGCTGAAGCGGCCAATGCGCTCAAAGAGTCCGCCAGCAAGCTGAGCGAACTTATTGCCCCAGATATGGGTACTGAAGCACGTCAAAAAGTCTTGTACGCCTGCGATCTACTGGATTACTTCCTGGAACCCAAACTGGTTAACTTTCTGGAAGGTGCGCAGAAGGCGCGCATGCTCGAGATTGAGGCGCAAGAACCGCTGATCGCCGATCCTCGCTACGCCATGGAGGTCAAAACCGCTGTTGAAACCAGGCAGCGCGACATCTCGGCCAAAAGCGTTGGGCCAATCGATCCTTATGAGCGACACGACCCGCTGGAAGCCAACGATCGCATGCTGGCTCAGTACAAAAAATATCGCGAGCTACTCGCACTTCATCAAGAATGGAAAAAGTTGGCCAATGCGGGTCAAGCCGAAGCCCAACGCCAGGGCTACGTGATCGAGGGCGGCACACTGTTCACTCCGGAAGCCCTCAAAGTCCGAGAGATTGTTCAAACTTACCTGAGCGAGCGGGCCAAGCTGCTGGATGACAAAGGGCAACTCACCACGTTTTCAGTCGATGACGTGGCCAGCGTGTTGCAAGCCGCCAGCGGCCATCAACAGCGCCTGGAAAGCTGCTTGCTCGACTGTGATGCAGAGCTGGTGACCTACTACGCGCTGCAAACGCAGGAGGCGGCAAAATTCGCCTACCCGAATTACCTCGATGCGATTCTAAAGGCCGCGGACTATGGCATCGCGCTGCCAGAGTTGGCGTTGTGCCAAGGTTCAGATCTGAATTCGGGCGTACAAGCAGTCAAGCATTATCTGGCGCTGCAGTTGCAACAAGCCGGCATTAAACAACGGCTGTTCGACAAGTACGAAACCTGGATCAACGCCAGCGGTGAAAACATCAAGGCGCCGGACAGCTTGGTCGCGGATGAACGCACGGCATGGACGCAACTGCAAACCGACTTGGAGGCGATCCGGCAGTTGGCAGAAAACAATGTCGCCTCGACAGTACCCCGGCGACATTTGTTGTGGGAACCGGACCAGTTCAAACCGACACCGGTGGAGCGCCTGGTCAAACCTGACTTCCCCTTGCGAGAAATCAGCTGGCCAGCCGGCACCTCACCCGTGCATCACATCAGCCTGACGGTGCTCAAAGCGTTGAAGGATAAAACCGCTGCTAAGTGGACCGGTAACAGCAGTGGGAAGTCCGCAACAGATCAGGCCCATAGCGTTTTCCAGCAATGGCTGAGGTCCATGGGATCGATACCTATTGCCGATCAAGGGCCGTGGTTCGACCAAGAAGGCTGTTTTGATGTTGAGCTGTTCTACTCGCAATTGAAGCAGCAGAACTACGAAGTCAAAACCCTGGTCCGTGCGGAGCAACGCAAAACCTGGGGTGACCAGTTGCGTCAAATGCTGTTTTTTAAAGGGGCCCAACGCGAACTGCGCCTGTTTGACTCGAGTCCGCAAGCGCAGTTGATTCGCTGCTTGACGCCACAGGTTTCTAACGTACAGCGAGAGGTCAGTACCACCACCAAATTTTCCAGAAAGGGCCTCGACCTCTCGGTAACGGGACGCCTCGATGTAAACCTGGCCATGGGGGAAGTCGAACTGTTCAAGCTTGACTGGCCGGAGCGCACTGCCGCCCAGGATATCAAGGTTCAGTATCAGCGTAGCGATGGTCAAGGCGTTGCCGAAATGAACGTCGGGCGTTTTTCGTTCGACGTCAGTGCTCATGCATGGGGATTTGCCGGTGCGGCCATGATGGCGTCTGCCGGCATCTATCTGACCCCCAGCAATACTAAGTATGGCGCCGGATTGAGTGCGATACAGGATGCACAAGCACCTGCCGGCCAACTGGCGGGCGCACATACCCAAAAGAGTGCGCCTGTACTCTCGGGCAAAGCCGCTAACGTCCAGGTCAAGGATGGCGCCACGGCTGACTTCAACCTGTTTGCCGGTGTACAGGCCGGTGTCCGGGTCTCGGGTGCCCTCAATTGGGCGCCACCCCAAGACCTGGTCATGCTGCGTACGGTATCGCTGTTGACCGATCCGGCACAACGAGCCAGACAAAGTGGTGCACAGTGGCTCAGCCTGGCACGGTTGGAAGGCGACATTGGTGCCGCTGCCGGGGTCGGTATTTCCGGAGAGTTCACCCTCTCCGCTGACAAGGGGCAGTTGATTCTGCGCATCAAGGCAGGATTGATCTGCGGGGCCGGGGCTAAAGGAACCTTTGCCTTTCAGATCGGCTACGACGGTATTTATGAACTGTTGAACCTGTTCCGTCGTGAGCTGCACAAAAACCACGGGCAGCCGCTGGACTGGGTGGACGGTAGTGCCTTGGACCTGATGAGTAAAATGAATCTACTGGGGCTGGCGGGATTGGACCCTGTCATGCTCTACCTGATGGGCTTCGACAAAGTCGCCGAACTCTGTGAAGCCCTAACCTCCGGTGGCAAAGGTGGACCCATTGCCCACACCATCATGAACTACAGCAATCCTGCGGAGCTGGAACAGTGGACCATCGAGGCGATTCCGGAAGCCCTGGGGCCGATGTTGATGACGCTGATTAGTGAGGCGAAAGCGTTTACAGCGATCGATGTGCTTCCTGATCCTGTCACAGGTAAACGTATTGATATAAAAACCCACTACACCGAATCCCAGTGCTGGATGCTTCAGCAAAAAGCGATCACCCAATTGTTGAACTGGATTGTCGCCAACGCACAGAAGAAGGGCAGTCTTACCGCTGCTCAAATACAGTTTGAAGCAGCCTGCATGCGCATGAGCCGCTTCGGTACCAAGTCAGATACGCCTGGGCAATCGTACTGTGAGAACAGGCTACGGTTGGATAATTTTATGGCTGAAGGGGTTGGGCGGTTACTTGAGCGTCGGGCAGATGAAATTCGTGCCCACTACAAAGCCAGATCTACGCTGCTCGGTTCTGGGAAAGATAAATGCTGTGAGCGTCGAGGCTATTACGGAAGGGACTATGTGCCAGGTGGTACCGCAAAATACACAGGGGAAGGGCAATGACAGGTTCAACAAAACCGACGCTTATATCGTTTAGCGTAGGTGCACTTTTTGCCTTGCTGATGAGCTTTTCCGCACTCACATGTGCGGCGTTGACACCGCCTCAGCAAATGGCCAAGGAGCGCGGGGTTATCCTGTACAGCCAGTTGAAGCCCGCGGAAAAGGAGTTGCGGATCGCCGCCGAAGCTGGGGATGCGGAGGCGCAGTTTTATTTGGCGGAACAACTTCGCCATCTGGAACTTAATAAAACGTTAGATTCGAAAGAGTCACTAAAGTGGTTCGTGGCTTCTGCTAATCAAGGTAATTTGTTCTCCCTCTATCAGTTGTCTCACAACGTTAAGCTGTGTGTTATTGCTTTAGTTTGTCCGAAAGGGGAAAAAAGCCGGAATGAATGGCATCAAGAGTTTGAAAAAACGTTAATGGAGAAGTTTGCCTCAAATGATTTGCAGCAACTAGATGAACTAAATGACTGGGTGGCTAAGTCGGATGTTGTAGGAGAGTGGTTTCATCTACAGGATGAGCTTCGTTATGCAAAAAACCACAGGGTGGAAGATACTCGTGAGTGGCTGGTACATTCTGCTAATCAAGGAAATGTTAATTCCCTACTTCGTCTGGCTATAAGTGATGGAGATACATTGTGCACCATCGTTAAGAATTGCCCGAAAGGAGATAAAACTCAGCGCGAATGGAAATTAGAGTTTGAGAAGATTGCACGGGAAAAAATTGCTTCCTGTGACATGGAAGCCGCATATTTATTATACGTAGGCAATTCTGATTTTAATATGTTGATTAAATCAGCAGAGGGAGGCTACCCATTCGCACAATATCAGCTTGCCAGGAGTTATTCTGCTGGCGATGGCTTTTTTTGGTGGTTTGGGCAGCGCCGCAAAGAAGTTGTCAAGTGGTATAAGCGAGCGGCTGAAAATGGCTATCCAAAAGCAATGGTTGCATATGCAGCCTATATCCATGAAGATAACGGAGATCTATCAATTTCGCGGTATTGGCTAGAGGAGTCTGCGAAGGTCGGGGACAACAATGGTATCGGTTTGCTCGCTCGAGAGTATGCAAATAATCCAAATTACTATGGCTTTCCATTTGATATGGTGAAGGCTTATGGCCTTATGTTGTTTTTAGTGAGTTTAGATAATAACAAGTATGATATTGAGCTTGATCGGGGGGTATTAGAAAACTATTCAAAAAAAATGACGCCCAAACAAATCGAGCAAGGCAAAGCCTTTGCCGAAAAATGGAAGGTCACTCACCCGCTTGAAGGCGTTCAATCTCAGCAGCCAGTGGGATCGGAAACAGGTGGCAAACTTCGTGCTTCAAGTCGCTGAGGCCGGCCTGCCTGGCCGATGGCATAACCGAGTCCTACGATCAGCAGGCTGTCTGCGACGCGATCAGGAAATTCGTTGTAGAGACTACCGATAGCAGACTGCTTGCCGCCCTCGATGGCCACCATACCGTCGAACAGGTTGCACAACAGGCGTAATTGAATACTGATTACGCAGAAGATC
Organism: Pseudomonas sp. PDM25; assembly: GCF_019219045.1. Taxonomy (NCBI): domain Bacteria; kingdom Pseudomonadati; phylum Pseudomonadota; class Gammaproteobacteria; order Pseudomonadales; family Pseudomonadaceae; genus Pseudomonas; species Pseudomonas sp. PDM25. Next base: position 3,199 of record NZ_JAHUWL010000038.1, on the reverse strand, counting down.
GAACCGGCTATTCGTATCCGGTCCACGAAGCACACCTACCGCCAGATATGTTTCACGTTTACCGTGACATTTCCGGTGAGCAGTTCCACGGCAGTAAGGCCTCAAAGTCCTCCACCGACTGCGCATGCGGGAGCCGTTCAAGTACGTGGCGCAGCCACGTATAGGGTTCTTGGCCGTTGACCTTTGCGGTCTCGACCAAGCTGTAGATCTGGGCACTGGCGGTAGCAACCCTTGGGCGTATCACTGAACAGCCATGCCTTGCGCCCTATAACAAACGGTTTTATTGCGCGCTCGGCTCTGCTGTTGTCTATGGGTAAAAAAACCAGCCTCCACGTAACGTTGCAGCCGGCGCCAGTTGTTACCCATCCCGGAGACGATGATTTACCCGGTTTCGATACGCCGCTTCCTGTGAACTCCTGCCCTGGCGCTGACTGGTTAACTCATGAGATTCCCCTGGAAAAATTCAAACTCTATGTCCGATGCTCACGCGCTGCCCGACTACCACCGATGCCTACCCGCCGAACTCCACAGCCAAGCGGATGCTTTTATCCGCTATCTGCACGAGCTCCCCAATAAATCACCGGTCGAGTGCCCTGCGTGCGGTCATCCACGCTTTAGACTGGACCCCAGTCAAAATCTGCGCCTGCCTTTTTACCGCTGCGTCGCGTGCAACAAAGGCTTTAACTGTCTGTCGAAAACCCCATTTTCGGGGTATGGGCTGATGCACCTGTGGTCGACCTATGCTCAGTACCTGTTAGCCGGTTGGCCTACGCCCAATATTGCCAAAGCTATGGGCATCTCCCCCAGTACCACGTGGCGCTGGATCAAGCCCTGCCGCGCCGTGATGGCCAAAGAATTTCCGGCGCTCTATCACTGGTGGTCAGCACGGCAAGATCGAACCGACCTGGATCCACCGCCACATATTGCCGCCCAGGCCCAGACGTTCCTGAGTGGGTTAGAGCATTTACTGACGCCGCAACAGGCTGTTTGCTCAAGGTGTGGCTCGCCTGATATACAGCGTGTTGATGAGCGGCGCCCTAATTTCTACTGCTCAGGTTGCTCAAGCACGTTGAGTTTGTTGCGTGGCACGTTGCTGTCCCGAATGGGTTATCCGGAACACTGGCTGGGGTTCGCTCAAGGGCTCATCAATGGCGCAAGCGTGGTGGATTTGCAGCGACGTACAGGGCTTTGCGGGCCGACGTGCAAGCGCTGGCAGGTGCTTTTTACCCAGATGCTGGAGCAGCAGGGGCACGCCGAACTAATCCACTGGATTACCTGGCTCCGTAGTCGCCGAGTCAAAGAAGTGAATGATTTTGTGCGTGACGGCGGGCAGATGGAGGTTGTCGCCGGCTCTCGTTATACCGCGGGGTCAAATCGACGTTTTTCCATTCCGCCAAAGCATCCACGGAAGCGAAAGTTAGTTACTTAAACCCGTTCAGCGGAGTGCATTCTGCCGCTAACTATATCGCCGACAATAGACTACTACGACAGATGGCACGCTGGTGATTGAGACGGACATCAGTGAAGGCAATCGATTCAAGACGAGAGTATTGGATAGAGACGTCTAAAGACTAAGTGAGTTGTACGCTCACTGTCGAAGGTTTTTAACTACTTCGTAAAGGCTCAGAAATGATCAACAAACGGCTTCGCTTTCTCATTGTTGATGAGAGCTTTATTAATTGCATGTTGATAGAAAAATATTTAAACCATTTGGGCTATTATGGTGTGGTCACTGCGCATGATTTTAGTGAGATGCTCATTTAGCTGGGGTTGGCCCCGTACCCTTTGATCTGGTGATTTTCAATGCGGCAGTTGTCAGTCGGGATTTCAATTTGTCTGCGCTTCTCCAGCTTGGTCGTTATGTACACCGCTCATTAATATATAATCAAGAAGCCCTATCACTATTAAAAGCTCGGGCTCAGAATTTAATTAAAGTCGACTTGTCAGAGCTGCCCGATGAAAAATATATCGAGGAGCTACTGGAAGTCATAGAGCACCAGGGCAGCCATTTAAGCGCCGTAGTTTCACCCGGTGCGCGGAGTACTTTGGTTCGGTCTTAGACGTAACGGCAAGCTCGGCCACTCGCCCGGTGCGATCCTTGGCTACACACGTACATGCGGCGAGCAAATTTGGAAGATTATAGGGAAGCGAAGACGTGGTTTTGCACTGGCACTTACGATGGGGACGAGTCGCCCTATGTGTTTATGGTTAAGACTTTCATACATGGTCACCGCATAAATTCGCGTGGTTTATCTCACGTATTTTGTGTTGTGTATCGGTTGGTATTTCCGGGCGGGTCTTTAAAAGTACTTCTTGTTTAAACCCAGAAGCATCATGCCTTTGTCGTAGCACAGCGGGATACTCTGGCAGCTGCCTCCCGCTTTCTTGACGTCTTGTTCTTTGACGATGGGTAGGTATTTGGGTAAGTCTTCATCTTCTATTTCTTTGCCATCAACCGAGCAGTTAAAGCTCGCCGTCGGCATACAGACCACTTCCGGTAGCGGCTCCGTTGACTGTACAGGAGTGGGTTCGGCAGGGGCGCTCAAGTATTTCCCGCCAAATCCGGGTCCCGTTCCACTTTTGTAAGACACGGGGTTACCCTTCGTATCAGTTCCCAAATACCAGCCGAATGTATAGTAGATAACTACCCGCAGGTGCATTGCCAGCGAAACTACCACTGTTGGAACAGACCCCTTGATCGTCGCACATGGCATTCTGTTGACTGCTGATACTTTCAATACGTTGTTGACCCAGCTGGTCGGTGTAGACGTTGCTGATCCGAACCGGCGTATTCGGAACACGGCAATCCCATTCTTTGAGGCCGTAGTACTGGTCTACTCGGATCAACGAACAAGCCGCGACATCCTCTTGAGCCTGTACGGTACCGCCAAGCATTAACAGGAGTGGGAGCAGCGTAAGTGGTGCATGCTTCATGATGATACCTTTCGTGATAATAGGGGTTGGGCATTGCCGCATGGTATTTATTCATTAAGGCTAAAAAATAAAGGCACGGTTTTTTCCGTGCCTTTTTGCATCTAGTGAATACCCACCGGCTTGTCATTTTTGTCATAACAGATCGGGTATTCGCAATACCCACCGGCATTGAGTACTTCCAGTTCGTAGACCGCTGGCAGGTATTGCTGGAGCGCTGCTTTGGCCACTTTCTTACCATTGATAGTGCAGTCATCGTCGGCCTGGG
>NZ_JAHUWL010000037.1:0-9710 GCF_019219045.1 Pseudomonas sp. PDM25 | reverse complement strand
CCTCAGTGGGATGAGTATTTATTTACGGCTTGATCACCATGGACTGACCTCAGATCATCGTATGGCACTGGTCTTGTGACTGGCTGAGCTACAGCAAGCAGAGTGATGGAGTTCATGTTGCTTACCCATTGAGAGGGAAGCCTAATAGCCCTCTGAATAGGACCTAGATTGGTATCTATATTGATGATTCGTGATGTAAGAATCTATTAGCCTTTTGAAGATCAGTAATGATTAATAGAGGGTGTAGTAATGGGTGTAGCGAAGAGTGTAGTAATGGGTGTAGCAAGGAATGGTGAAGTAAAGGCTTAGTAAGGTATGTATAGAAATATGGATGTAGAGAGTGTGCAATCGAGGAGTATTTAGTAAAGAGTAATCATGGAGTGTATTAATAATACTAATACAGAGATTCACACCTCCGCTCCAGCCAGGGAGTTGAGCAGCGAATGACCGGAGCACACGGGAGGAACATAGTCTTTTCGATAACTTCGATACTCTGGAACTAAACCACAAGCTCGGAGCGAAAAGGTCAGCAGGAACGCCAACCGAATGACTCGATTGAAGCTCATCCCATCGACCGCTCGCCACCCTGGCTACTGAACGCTTGCCAACAGGTCTTGCCTACCGCGAGAACAGCAACCGTACTCTGTCGGGGGTCATACGGCATACAGGCATCACGACGGGAGTCACCCCCGTCGTGATGCCTGTCAATGACTCATCGCTAGCTATGCTCAGGCTGTGGTTTAGTCAGCCAGGTCGCGCTCTTCGATTCTGGCCAGGATCCAATCGTGGACCTCTCCCTCCACCCAGCCTACGCAGCGCTCTCCCAATGAGACCGGCTTCGGGAACGTACTGTCAGCGATGTACTTGTAGATGGTCGACCGGGCCAGACCGGTCGAGTCGATAACGTCTTTCAGGCGAATGATCCTCATGAACGGGGCTCCTCTGTTCGTTCAGAGGATGGGTAGGGTCGGTAAAAAATGACCTAGGGCTTCCCAGTCTTGCGCTTGGGCGGCGTGAGCAACCCAAAGTCATAGCGGTTAATCAGATTGACTTCAGACTCTGCCATCTCTGGTCGAAGCCTGACCACACCGGGTCGCTCCTCCTCCAGCCAGACAAACGCCTTGGCACCTTCTGGGTGCGATCCAGCCACCAGGGTGATGACCTTGTAGCCCAGATCGTCGGCCACGGGGAGCACGCTCATCTGCCTCCCATCCAGCGACAGAAAGGTGGCCTGACCGAAGCGACTGCGAAACTCATGGGCGATCTCGTGGGTCAGCCTGTAGAAGTGCTCGATGATCTCTACCCATTCGCCCTCCCGTCGCTCCGTCTCGGCGGGAGTGTCCTCGCCGGTCACCTTCGCTACAGGCTGGCGAAAATCACGCCTGATCATGGCGTAGAGCTTGTCGTCCCACAGGTAGGCCCCCGGCACAAGAGCCGACCAGCGCTGGGACAGTAAAAATGAGGCGTACCGATACAGCAGGCTCTGGAGTACGAGGTAAACACGCGGTCGCTGCCCCGCCAGAAAGCGGATGACGCTCAGCGGCGCCACCAGGGCTGAACCCCTATCCCCGCGCTCATACGCGGCGACATCGAAGCTGAGAATATCGGCATGGGTAAAGCGCTTGGCCTCCCCGTCCCACGCCAGATGCACCATCACCGAGCAGTGACTGGAGAGCCCGAAGCCAGGGTTCAGATTTAAAAAGTAGGTGCTGCTGACTCTGGCCCTGGCAAAAATCGAACTGGAGACCCCAGGCACGTAACGACGGATCAACCCCAGGTCCATCAGACGCCGCAGGCGGTGCTTTAAGCTGGCCGCGTCGAAGCCGGTCAACTGACGCAACTCCGGACCGCCGAGCCCGCTGACCACACCACAGTGATCCGCACGCGCCAGCAGGGTGGCGAACAACAGCCGATTACACGCACTCAGTCGTTGGCTTGCGCCCGGTGGCGCCGGTCGTCCCGTCTTGGTCGCGGCTAGCCGTTGTTTTGCCGGGCGCGGCTGAAGGCCGGGCACTTGCGTCGCGATGGGGGCGCCAGACAATAGACCGTCGAGCAATTCGGCGTGAACCCCGTACACCGGCCCGCTGACCGTCAACGTCTGCACCACCCTCGGAGAGAGCGCGTAGGTGATCGCAGGTCGACCTTTACCCTCCGACAGTGAGCGCTCTCGCACCACCAGACCTAACTGCACCAACTCCCCCAAGGCGTCACTCACCAGTGGCTGAGGCAGCCGAAACCGTACCGCCAGCGCCTCGACTCGGCAGCCCTGCGCATCGCCCGCCGTGCGCAGCCCGTCAGCCGCGAGCAGCTCAAACACCCACCGGGTTTCGGGATCAGCCCCTTGCAGTGACGCTATAAACAGCTGATAGAAAAGCTTCATAGGCTGAAGTAACTTAATTAATTAACAGTTTTTATACCCTATTATAAATATTGACTTTGTACAATAACGTTATTCATAGCGTGACAGTAACATGACAATAACGGCTACAATGTTAACCTTACCTACGCAGAAACTCCTGCCAGGCGGATGGACAGAAACGATGATCGACGAGAAGCGCGAGCTGAGATGGTTACGCGGAAATGGCGATGAGTGGCAGTGGGCACAGCAGTACATCAGCAAGCATGCCGACACCGCGATGCGCAGCGACATCAGGCGCTTTGCTCGACGAATGGAAGGGGGTTACGACCAGGTCGTAGCGGACATCGCCCACCTGGAGCAGACCGCCGAAGGATTGAAGTTTGTGATTCGGCTGAAGAATGCGCTGAGGCAACATCGCTACCGCGCCCCCAGTCACGGCAGAAAGCCGTGTACCTTTTCGCTGCCCAATGCGACTAGAACGAATCTCTCTCGCCTGTCCAAGACCAATAGGATCACGGAGACAGCCGTCATCACCACGCTCATCGACGACGCTGAGTGGGTCGCCAGAAAGCACAGCGAGCGCGAGAAGAGCCTCAAGACTAGCCTGGCGCTGGAACGCAAACGCTCAGAACTCGCTTTGGAAGCAGCCAACGCTCAGCTAGAACAAACGCTAAAGCACCTGGAGCGCACCACTGAGCGTCTCGTGATGTGGGAGTTAGCCATGGAGAGCGAACAACCACCGTTTAATGGCGAACAGGAACAGGTCAGGCAAGAGGTGGAAAAACGCCTGAAGAAGGTGAAGACGATGAACGCGATCATTGCCTTGAGCCACAACCTGCCGAACGGAGACTAAGCTGCAATGAGTGGCACAGGAGCCGACGGGCATGCACCCCGGATACCCTCCTTATGGCCTTATGGACTCAACATGCGCTAGAGAGCGCTATGGCCATGGCAGTGCCAACGCGACATAAACGACGACCCTGGGGCCTGACGCACTCGCCAGCACGGCAAAGCACTAGATCCCGAGCCATCTAACGACACGGATAACTTTCCAAAATCCACACGGGGGAACAAATGGGGGAACAGAAACCACAGAATGCAAAAAGACCCCGTAAAACGGGGCCTTTAGGCTAAATAATGGCGGATAGATAGAGCGCATTGCCTTGTCCAGGTGACCACCCTGGCGCACAAAACTTACTGCTTCTTTATTGCGACGGCTGCGCATCCAGGTGATCCACTGAAGCAACTCCATGTGTCCCAGCCCCTCGATCAACAATAAAAACTGTGCACGCCAGCGCGTACTGCCTCCTATCCCCAATCCAGAGTGCCGCTTGAGATCTGGAATGCTTTTACCATCCATAACCCCTCTAGCAAAATCGACCCAGAGTTCAGTACGGGTCATCCCGGATAATGGGGTACCCGATAAAAGGGAAAAACAGGTAACGCAGGGGTCACACTTGAACTTCGGACGAGCGCCTTTGATGCGATAGGTCTGCATCCCCTGACACCTCGGGCACGCCGCGTGCTGCGCGCTCAACGTTGTTTCGATCCAGGTGATGACAGCCTGCTGTTGCGTCGCAATATGCTCTGGCGGCTGTAGGCTTTCCCGGTCATGGCGCGTTGTCCACCACTGATGCAAATCAGGGCACTCGTCAGCCATCACCTCTCTGACGGCTTGTCCCCAGCTAAAATAAACTTTGTGGTTCACCCCCAAACGAGGAGCGATCTGCACGCTGGACCAACCGGCAAGCAGATACACAGCAAACCTCCACCACAACTCCATCTTCCTCATTTTAGCAAAAGGAGTTCCGCTCAAACTATTGAAGCTGTTGCGACAGGATCTGCAGTAGTACCGCGCAAGCCGTTGTTCGGCACGATTATTCTGGAGGCCGACATTGGTGCTGTCACACCAAGCGCAGTACCGGACACGACGATAGGGTAACTCATGCAGATAGCGGATTAGCCGGTTAGCCTCAGGGCGCAGGTTCTCCGGAAGACACACATCGTACTCGGGCAAATTATCGTATCCGGAGACGGGAAGCGTGGAAAGGGTTTTCAGGTAAAACCTCCAGGCATGACGGCATATCGCTACTGGCTCGCGGGTATTCCCGGCACGAACCAGTAGCCACCGCGACTAAAAAATAGAATCGATGTCCAGCGTATGAGGCATGCCGCTGCGAAAAGTGAACATTAAGTCGTCATTGTCCTGCTGAGGAATCATCGCTATTTGCACCTGGGCCAGGTTCTCGCGCTGGCCCATCCAGCGATGCAGGGTGTCTTTCAGGCTGGGGGATTGCGCAACGCTACCGTAGACATCGACAAGGGTCAGACGGCGCTCATGGAGCCTCTTAAGACGTAGCAACGAATCAAGAAGATGTTGTGACTCTGTGGACAAATCAGATGCTAGCTGGAGGTGCTCGGGATCGTTGTTGTGGTAGCGCAAAGTGTTTCTCGTTTGCCTACTTTGATCCTGCACCTTGCTGCGCATCGCCGCTAGGGCTGCCGCCACCAACTTGTATTCATCCTCAGTGACTATTGTCGTGCCCGCGTCTTGCGTTTGCTGCCAGCGTCGTAAGGTCGCCCATGAGAACGGGATGTAGGACCCCGGTGCACTGTGGTCGCCTAAATTCATTACCTGATCAATCAAACCACCACGAAACGGCAGGTCGCCATCTTTGGCGAGGGCCCGAGAACAAGCGGCTTCTTCAACAGATGCACAGCCCGGATTCCAGAGAATCGACGACTTTTTCTTTCCGGTAAAATCCACCTGCATGAAGTGATGCAACGTACCGTGGTGCTGATAAGGATCGCCACCAACACGAGCCAGGCCAACGGCGAAGATCAAGATGCCTAAAACGGGGTTGGTAATAAAGAGGGCTGCAAGTCCTGGAATCCAGATCGTTCGTCGTGCGTTCATCCAGGGTGCAGGGACACCGGGAATCATGTCGTTGTTGTTCACCATCCGGTGATGAGCCAGCGGCTTGGCAGCGGCGACGAACGTGGCATCACCTACGCGTGGCGAACCATAAGTGTAGAGGAGGATGTCGTATTTTCGGATTTCATCACATCGCAACGCTTCCGCCAGCAGCAACGCAATCGCGCCGCCCAAACTATGACCGCTGATGATGATCTTTTGACCGGTATAAAATCGGATTAAGTAGCTTTGAATAAAGCTTTTTAGTGCCTTATACGCGTCGTAAAAGCCATGATGGACCTTGCCATGCCCCTCCTCAAAGGGTACTTGTGCCGCATCCGCATCCCGCCACCAATCTGACAACTCCTGCGTTCCACGGATAGCGATCAATATGATGTCGTCATGATGGGTGATGAACGCCTGCGTGCTCTTCTCACTCACCCAACACTTATTGCTGTCATCAAAGAAATGCAGATTGGCAGGGTGTTCCTGATTATCACCCGGTTGGTTTTGTTCATACACGGTTGGATCGAACGGCAAAATCTCGAACCGCTTGGAATAGGGAACTTCCTCGTACAATGGGAAATACCGGGTAACCGACGACTGCACACTGTCGACCTTCCAACTTTCTCGATAGTTCGAAAGCGCGTCACCAAAAAAGTTACCCACGCTGGGATCCAACGGGAAATTCACAGAGTCCACAGGTTTTTTGGCGGGGTTCTGGCCGAAATTGGAATAGCTCAGATCCGCCATGATCGCGAGCTGGTAAAGGTTCAGTGCGCTGAAGGCATCATCGGTTGAGAGCATGGGTCTGAACGCACGCAGTGGGCGCACCTGTAGCAGCGTGTGCCGGTTGGGCAACAGCCCAACACCGAACAGCGATAACGGCTCGGGACCAAACCTCAGCTCATCTAGCGCTCTGACCAAGATGTCATCGGGCGGGTATTTACGGTCAATGGCAGGGGGTAAATGCGCGACATGCTTGACCAGGTCCCGTACCTCTACCTGGATGAATTTATCTCCCGCCTTTTGCGCGGGGTTGTGTTCGACAGGGAGACCGTCTTGGTGGAAAAAACGGGTTTGTTCGGCTCGGACTTGGAGTTCGGTGATCGGGAGCGGATAAGACTTACGGATCATTAAATCGTTATAAACAAGCTCTCCGCCTGTATATTCAACATCTAACATCAATACTACTGGCCCTCGATAGTGGTCCTCCACTCTGGCAAATCCTTCAGCGTCCAGCACCCCGGTGTACTGCTGTTCTGCGCTGTCCTGAAGGGTATAGGCCAGACCGGCATACGGTTTGCCCTCACCGAACTCGTCCACCAACTGAAAACTGACCCAGTGACCTTTTAATGGGCAGGCTAACATCCTGTCGCCAAAGGCCGGCTTTTCCCAATCGTCCATGGGTTTATACGAACTCATCCTTTGATGTCCTTATTCGGTGCAGTTGGGGTAGACGGTGCAGTCACGTCCATCGGGCATTTTGAAAGGTTTGAATTGAGGGGGAGTTACACAAAGTTCCTCAATGTCGCGCCCCCAATTCCCCTTGCACGGTTTCCACCCACCAGACGTTTTAATCCAATAGCGATCAAAATACGGCTGCTCCTCTTTCGCCATCGTCAGTACCAACTTGACGGTCTTTCCCGCTAACTGATCGCGCTGCAACGCTCCACCTGCCAAGCTTTTTTGCACGACGCCATTCGCGTCCAGCCCCCGGCACTGGAGGATTTTCACAATGTAACGATACGGACCCATCGTGCGAAACAGCCACTGGCACTGGCCTTGGAAAACAATGGGGTCTGACGCGGAAAAAGGCTGAACCGTTTCTGATGGCTCATCGCGGATTGATAAGCCGGCAGTGGCCATATCCATGTCCAGCTCACGCTTGCCCCACTGTCCTTCGATATTCAACACCACATTTTTCAAGACCATTGAACAGCCGTGTACGGTGTCAGTCAGTGGCACTTTGAACTCCACCGAGTGTGCGGTGTTCGGTTGCTCGCTTTTGGATAACTTCCGCCTGAAGCGTTGCTCCTCACCTGAAGGTATTTGGCACATGTCCCACGGTGTCTGCTTGTAATAAGCGATACCACCAATGCTAAAGTTTTCCGGCATGTCGGCCTGGAAGGTAAAACTCTCGGTCTGCGCCATCGAGCAACCTGACGCCACCACGGCCATTGCGCTCACCAATAAGACCCGCAGGAGTTGGGGAGTAAAACGTCGTACGTGCATCATTCAGAGTGTTCTCCTGACCAGAATTTCGACTCATTAAAAAGGCGCTCGTAGTGAGCCTGCGGCGTTTCATCGGCATGAGGCAACCAGTTTTTTAGGATGAGCGGGTCAGCTTCAATGAGTTTGTTGATGATCAAAAAATGCACTTGCTCAGGGGTAGACCATCCCCATTGCTGAGCCTGCGAGAGTTGCTCTGCAAGCCAAGCGCTTGGGGCTTGACGCTGACTGAGTCGCATCAACTCGTCGCTATGTTCGGCCCACAGATACCGGTAGAGATTGGACTGACGCATATCCATAGACTGCCTCGCCGATGCCGGTACGTTCAGCCACAGCGGATCAGCAGGAACCGGGTGTTCGCCGGGAGCAGGATTGTGGGTGACGCCCCAGGATGCGCCTTGCCAGTAACACACACTGATCGCGGGCCCCAGGTACTCAGGGCGGGCCTCTTCGGGGATATGTCCCAAGGCGCGGGTGAGGACACGATTGTCGTGGAAACGGTACAGCGCCTGATTGGGCCGTGTGCCGATAATCAGTCGCTCACGCCAGTGTTGGGTCAGCGCAGACAGGTCATCTTTGTGAATGCTCGCCAGCCAGCCCCAATGGCGCTCAGGCACCTTGAGCAGTTCGTTGATCCGCTCATCGTCAGGATTGTCGATGAGGAATATGAAAGGCCCCGCATCCGCCAAATCGAAGGCCGCAGTCTCGTCGTACACACGGCGATGCTGATCTGGGTCACTGGAATTCAATAAGACTTGGCGGACGTCGAGTTCGCCTTCCGAGTCTAGAATCAGGCACAGGGCATGGTCGAGTTCTAGCTGATCGGTGATCCATTGCCGAGGGGTGGCAACCATCATGAGGTCATTCCTTTGGGCAGACAAAGGCCATTTTTACAGGCCTCGCAAAGCGGGCAGAAGTCCGCATCTTTGGCTTTAGTCACCCCTATCAGTGCGTTTTGCGTGGGAGCCATCACTGGGGAAAGTGCCGGTGCGTTGCTGATCAGCGCCTGTGCGGCCTGAAGCGAAGGAACGCCTGCCTGGGGCGCTCCCCCCTGGACGATGGGCACGCTGCTGAAAATCCCGCCTGAGTTGATGACGATGTACTGACCACCGACCTTAAGCGTCAGGCTGACGTCCGCTTCGATCACCACATTGGTGGCAGTGACGTGAGCCTGTGTGCCCGCCTGAATCACCAGCGAGCCACCCGTCGTGGTGCTGCTGTCGCCGGTAATGCTGATCAGCTCATTGCCGCCGATCACGGTGTTACGCAGCCCTTGGGTGGTGTGCAGCTCATCACCCTTGATCAAGCTGGAGCTGTGGTGGTCCACCTGCTCAAAACGGTCATGACTGATCAGGCTGTGACTGTCGCCGATAATCTGCTCGCGGCGGTCATGTCCGATCCGGGTGTCGCTGTCGTTGAGGATCACCTGTTCGAGGTCACGCTGCGCCCGCAGGTAGATTTTTTCTTGCCCCGTACGGTCTTCAATCGACAGTTCGTTGTAGCCGCCGCTGGCGGGCGAGCTGTGGCTGCGCAACACCGTCTTGGTTTTGTTCGCCGGCAATGGGTACGGCACCGGCGTGACCTTGTTCGGCACACACCCGATAATCAGCGGATGGTCGGAATCACCTTCCAGGTAGGTCACCACCACTTCCATGCCGATGCGCGGAATGATTACCGCGCCAAAGCTGTCCCCGGCCCAGCTGGATGACACCCGTATCCAGCAACTGCTCTTGTCGCTGTTCAGTTCGGCCCGGTCCCAATTGAACTCGACCTTGACCCGACCGTACTCATCACAAAAGATTTCCTCGCCGGCAGGCCCGGTGACACGGGCGGTCTGGCTGACTAATTCCTTTTCACGGGTGACCAGCGGTGGACGGTAGAACACGTCCCAGGGAATCGCGGTGAAGGTGTTGCGGTAGCCTTGGGTGAAGCCATCTTCGGCGTTCTCTTCGCTGGTGACCGACTCCTCCAGAACCTGGGGCTGTTTTCCTTGGTGATGAACACTGCACAGCAGCCACAAGGCGTTGCACGCCTGACGCGGGTGTTCGGTCAGGGTAACGAAGTGGCCACAGCGCAGGGTCGGTTGGTCGCTTTGCCCCTCGGCCAACTGGTAATCCGCACGGTGCCGCTCCAGGGCCTGTCGAGCGAGCTGTTTGCCACGTGCCAGATTGTCCATCTCCACCGGGTAGTGGTAGTCCTCAAGCG
>NZ_JAHUWL010000036.1:0-10142 GCF_019219045.1 Pseudomonas sp. PDM25 | reverse complement strand
CCGCGAAAGCTGTGCTCGTGGTGCAGGTGAAGATTGCTGTTGCCGATGTGACGCTTGGTTTGGTTAGCCATGAAGGTGATCCGCTGAGTGAATACATAACCTCAGTGGGATGAGTATTTATTTACGGTTTGATCACCATGGACTGACCTCAGATCATCGTATGGCACTGGTCTTGTGACTGGCTGAGCTACAGCAAGCAGAGTGATGGAGTTCATGTTGCTTACGCCATTGAGAGGGATGCCTAATAGCCCTCTGAATAGGACCTAGATTGGTATCTATATTGATGATTCGTGATGTAAGAATCTATTAGCCTTTTGAAGATCAGTAATGATTAACAGAGGGTGTAGTAATGGGTGTAGCGAAGAGTGTAGTAATGGGTGTAGCAAGGAATGGTGAAGTAAAGGTTTAGTAAGGTATGTATAGAAATATGGTGGCAGGTGCGAATGCAATGCCCTGTTCACGAGTGCCAGGCCTCTGCCTGCTTACCACTTTCCGATATTGAAACCATCGCGCTCTTTACCAGGTCCCCAAATCTGATGTGTGTTGCATGGGGATGGGCAGAGCGCCGGGGGCTCATTGCATTCGTTCCTAGTGTCTCACCACATTTCAGAATGCAAGGGGGCTCCCTCACGCTCGAAAGCGGCTTAAGCCGTTTGCGGCGTGGGTTACCTGGGGTGGGATAAATGACGAGGCACCCAGCATCCGTTCTGTGTTTTGAATGGACAATGTTGGCTCCCTAAATAAATGCGATTGCTAGCAGGGATCATCGCGCAGCGGACGGTCCTAGCGGCTAAGGTATTGAAGGCTTCTGGCGATGTGGAGACGGCGCAGACCATCCGTGGCCATTCGTTGACCACAGCAAGCCCTATTTGACTGTCGATCAAGCGACGATTCGTTGGGCATTTTAAATTGCGTAAACGCTGAGAATTAACCTAGTTTGGTGCCGATAATTACACCCCTAATGAGGGTAGCTCTTACTCATTTGTTGAGGTCTATAGTGATCTCTATGCAATTATAGTAAATAAAGCTATCTTTACTTAGGTTTCGATATTTTCTAGATGAGGTTGTGATGGATCCCTACAGTAATCCCTTTGCCCCTGGCGCAGGTTTTCCTCCGCCCGAGCTCGCTGGCCGGGATCCTATCTTGGAGATGGCTCGTATTTCTTGTGGGCGTGCAGTGAGAGGGAAGCCGGCCCGATCGCTGATGCTCTTGGGCCTACGTGGAGTCGGCAAGACGGTTCTTCTCAACGAAATCGGGAATATCGCTAGGGAGCAGGGAATGCTCGTATCTCAACTTGAGGCGCCGGAGAAAAACACGCTCTCTACTCTCCTTTATCCTGAGCTTCGACGGGTGATGCGTTCTCTATCGGGATTCGAAGCAGCAAAGCAGATAGCCAGTCAAGGTATGGGAGCCCTGCGCAATTTTGCCGCGATCTTCAAAATAGACATAGGCGGAGTTGAGGTTGGTGTTGAAGCTGCAGAGCCTGGGCTGGCTGATAGCGGCGACCTTCAGCACGACCTACCAGACCTGTTCACAGTAATTGGTGAAGGCGTAAAAGCTGCTGGTAAGGGATGGGTTCTACTCATCGATGAGGTTCAATATCTCTCTGAAGATGATTTATCAGCGCTGATCGTTTCGATGCATCGGATGGCTCAACGCGGTTTGCCTGTAGTTTTGGTTGGGGCGGGGCTTCCGCAGGTTGCTAAGTTGGCTGGCGAGGCAAAGTCGTACGCAGAGCGACTGTTCCATTACCCAGCTGTCGGCCCGCTCGATGAAGAATCCGCAAAACTGGCAGTTCGCAAACCTATTGAAGAGGAAGAGGAAACGATAGAGGATGCTGCTCTCGATTCAATTTTTGCTCGAACGAAAGGTTATCCATTTTTTTTGCAAGAGTGGGGTTCTACGTCATGGGATGTAGCACCTGGTCCTGGAATCACACTCGGTGATGTAGATCGCGCTTACCCTGAAACCCTCGCCCGCCTTGATGAAGGATTCTTCAAGGTTCGGTACGACCGGCTTACCAAGGCCGAGATCCAGTTTGTGAATGCGATGGCCGCTCTTGGTGATGGTCCATATCCCATGGCAGGTATTGCTAAGGAGATGGGGCGCGACCAATCCTCACTGGGGCCGGCTCGGGCCAACATTATTGCCAAGGGAATGATCTACAGCACAGATCATGGCTTCCTTGATTTCTCGGTTCCTCTTTTCGCTGAGTATCTTCGCCGTCGCGGTGAATAAGAACGGCGAGGTTCGAATTACAGGAAAAGCAAAGCACTATGACTACGGATGGAAGAATTCACCTGGGCACGCTGGGAATGGGTATCCCCAGAATTTACAGCGACGTGGTGGCACAGATCGTTTCCAACCATCTTGCGATTGAAAGCGCCTTGATAAAACGGATTCAAGCCCGTTCGCTTGCTCCTAGAACGAGGCAATTCGCCTCACGTCTTACAGCGGTCCAGGCTGACCTCGGCACAGCGAGTGATGACTGGGCGATAAACGCCTGTCGCAAGCTTAACAAGGTTCGAAACAAGTGCGCGCACATTGACGATGCAGATTATCAGTCTCTAGAGGTAAGACTTTCGGGGCCGACGGATGATTTTTTGACGTTTGTGAAGCTCCATAATCGTAGGCTCGATACACACAAGATCAGTGATTTCCAATGGGCATGCACCATGACTTACCAGCGGATCTATGAAATTCTCGAGCTTGATTATGACCCTCTTGTGCTTGGCAGACACGCTTCACTACCCCAAAAAATGGGGCAATTCTTTTTACGCCCGAATGTGTAGGAATAAGCCATGCACGTAGTGGATAACCTGATAGCAGGCCTGGAAATTCTGAAGAAATACAAACCTTCGATGTGCACCTATTCCAGCGGTCGCGCTAGACGAACCCTCGAAACGCAAGAGGAAGAATTTGTTGACCTCACCACTACTGATCGTTCGCGATTGCTTGAGTTGGGCTGGGAAACGAATGGGGCCCTTGTCTGGAGAAAGTGACAAAATAGGTTACCCAGGTACACCCAGCGCTTTGGCATCGTGCAGGAATTGGTCCACAGGAGCGGCACGATTCCGCGCCTCTGAAAGCGGAGAGAGTTCGAATGTTGGATGCTGACGCTGCGTACTTCGCATTGGCCTGTTTAGCGGCTTTGCTTGTTTATGGAGCAGGCCAATCGAGCGGCTCCAAAGGTGTGAAGCGACGTATAAGGAAAGCACTGGATCAGCATGATGTTGACGTCGCTAACGGATACACCGAAGGCTATTCAAAGCGCGGCCTTGGCCGGATAATCAGGGACATAATCAGTTAAGAGTTCGGAAGCCCAGAGACAGGGGGGGGGGCTTCCCCCCGGCGCCGATGCTGTGAGGTGGCTAGTTGAGGTTGTACCCATGCAAGCGGGTCAACAGAATTTCCTTCCAATGACTTTCGCGCGAATCGATCTCCCCCGGCATCGCGTGCAGGTCTGCGATCTCCAACAATGAAAATCGCAGATCCTTTTCACGTTCGGGCGGAGCATCAATGCCAAACTCCCGCTTGAGCGCCACGTTGTGGCCATGGCTGGTCGTCGAATACGTACACCAGCGCCCCCATATGCCGGTTTCCCCGTCGGCCTTGCCTACGTAGAGCTTACCGGTGTGGGTATCAGTGATGAGGTAGATGCCCTTGACGCTCGACAGAGCCGATCGCCAGGAATCAACGTTCTGGTGCACCACCACATCGAGCTGGCTTTTGGTCAGGTTGACCTTTTTGAAGCCGGGGAAATGGCCAATGCTGAGGCGTTCGGCCAGCAGCTCAGTCACTGCCAGGTCGCCAGCCAGGGTTTCTCCGTACGGGTAGGAGTTACGTTTGGTGTAGTTGCTGCTCAGATACAGCCGCCCCACCCACTCTTCGGCCGCCGGCACACGCTCCAGGGTGTAGATGTAGTCAGCCTTCGGGCCGCCTCTTTCGACGCAATCCATTGTCCGAAACAGACCTGCAAACAACCAGCGGGTTGGACGTCCGGCCTGAATCAGCGAAACCACATAGGGCAGCTTAAAATTGCGGTTACTTTGACGCCTCTGCCACTTGTCGAAGCCTCCCTGTATGAACACATCGAGCGGGTGATCCTCGCCGTTGTACCTGGCCAGGTGGACCTTGGCCTGTTCCGGCGTAAACGTCGGCTCCCACAGTTTCAACAGATCGAACAGGTTCAATTCAACGCTCCCCAGGTAGTCATGATCGCGAGTGTATTCGTTGTAGGTGAGGAGTGCATCGAGGGCTTGCACCCTGCCTTGAACTGATAATATGAACTCGATAATGGCGAGCTCTACACAGGCTTTGGCGGCTGAATTTACGGTCTCGTTGATTGCTTGAGGCGCTTCGGACCATTTACTAACTGACCATGGAAAACTGGCCATGACACGCGCACTGACCCAGGAACAGGAAGCCGAAGCAGATCGCCTTGCAGGCGAGCATGCAACGTTACGTGACCTGGTTGTTGCCGCGGGCTATGGCAACAAGCTCAGCGACGATGAGGTTGCCGAGTTGCGGGCTGAAATGTCGGTCTTGTCGAGCCAGTATTTCGACCTGACTGGGGATGATCTGAAATAGCCGGCACTGAACTCGCACCTATTACTCTGGACGCGGTGGCTGGCCTGTACGCGGTAGCCTCGGGTCAGCTTACCCGCGTCAACTGTGGTTCCTGACCAGACATTCTGGAAGGCGCGCTTGTTCGCGATGATGAGTGCCCGGCCTGCCAGTTGCTGCTGGCTGCTGATGCTCGTCTGCGCAATGCCGGTGTGGCCTTGCCAGCATTTATTGCCCTGGACAACGCCAGCAACTGACCACGGATTATCCGCTCGCCGGCAAGGCCGCGTCACAGTATCAACATTTCGGGGTGATTAAGTCCCCTCGCACAGTAGGACAATCATATGAAGCTGGATCGCATCTCGGGAAACTCGGAATGTTACGGCGGTGGGCTTCAAGCGTTCTGCACAGCATGCAGGGGACTGAATGGTAGCCCGGGTTCAGAACAGAGTCAGGACGGCGAGAAGCTGCCTGACAACCTTCGACTGTACGCGTGCCGTTTTTGTAACCACCGTTTCGAGGTTGAAGTGTCCTCCTCAGCACTGGCAGAGGTGGCTCCTGTAATTTCACCGGGTACATCAACCATTACTGTTCCATGCCCCTGGTGCGGCACCTCGAACGAACACAACGCTGAAGCATGGCCATCGGTGAATACCGGTGGGGTTTTCACGGTTTTGCCTTTCACGACCTTCGAAGTGGATTGCTGCGAGTGTCACGCCGTATACGTGCTCCGGCCGCAAGCTGAATAATTCAAGGATAACCACGGGGGACAGTCATGGCGGAAGCCAGACATCCATCCCGCAGCCGCAGAGTTAAGAGAAATCGCCAAGAAGGGATCGAGTGCCTACGTTACTGCTCAGGAAACTGGAAGCATTGCGTGACGTTACCGGCTATCTGAGCGCGATCCTTGAGGGTACCTCGGGTGACGCAACGCATTTGATTGCGGCCAAGGCTGCGGTGCGAAGCGTGATCGAGAAAGCCGAAAAATCTAGGCGCGCAACAACCCGACGCAACACCATCAAGGCGGCATTGCGGGCCGCCGATAACAGATAGGATTTGTTCAAGGAGGTAGGAGCAACGTGACATCCGTATTGTTCATCCAATCAGTGATATGGACACTGTGCGCAACGGCGCTTGGGATTTCGTACTGGAACTATTCACGCTACGTTGAGGCGAAACGGGACCCTGAAAAATCCAAGCGCAACCTCAAAATCGCTTTGTACGCGAGGAGCGATGCAGGCATCGGAGAAGCCGAGTTCTCGAAGATTGAAAGCGCACACTATCGTCCTTACCAGACGCGCTTTAGAGTTGCGCTGCTCGTCGGCCTGAGCTTTACGGTTGCAGGCATGGCACACCTGCTCGTTTAGTCGCGAGTACCCTCCGACTGGACCTCAAACTGTGTCAGTGCAGGAGACTTGATCCGGAAAAAATCGATGCCTAAGCAGAGACTCCACATGACCCCCGCAGAGGCGGCAGCCAAAGGATGGCGATGCCAGACCCACCTGAAAGCCGAACGCCGGGGCCGAGCACCAAGCCTGCTGGCACTGTTTGGCAGGGACGGTGCGCTTACAACGTCTATGATCCAGCTGACTGCGTGCCATGGATCTGGCAGCCAGGTCCGACGCAACTTCGTCGTCAAGCTATCGCCGCCCGCGCCCAGGAGCTAATCGGGGGCGGCTGTTTGCTGCTGGACACGGAAACAATAGGCGTGGGGGATGACGCCGAGGTGTGCGAAATCACGAATATCGACACGAACGGTACTCCGATCCTCGATACGCTAGTGCGACCTACTCAACCGATCCCGGCCGAGGCGACCGCGATTCATCGCATCACTGACGAGATGGTGGCCACCGTGCCGAGCTGGCCCGAGGTGGCCGAACAGTACGCGGCCGTCGTTGCTGGTCGCACAGTCGTTGCGTACAACACCGCTTTTGACGTGAGACTGCTGCAGCAGACCCACCAGATACACGGCCTGACCACGCCGATTCTGACCACCGCCTGCGCCATGCTGCTGTATGCCTCATGGAACGGCGAGTGGGTGGAAGGGCGTCAGGGCTGGCAGTGGCGTTGGATCAAGCTGATTGAGGCCGCCCACGAATGCGGCGTGTTGGAGGATGGCGCCCACCGCGCCCTGGCCGATGCTCGTATGACCCTCGGTGTTCTGCGCTATCTGCAACGGCGAACGAATGGGCGAAAGCCTTCCCGGCCAAAATGTTGATGGAAACGTGGCGGCACTAACCAACTAATCGAACACACCATCTAGTGTTGAGGGGAAATGATATGAGCGAAGAGACTGAAGCCCTCAAATTTCTCAATCAGCTTGCCGACGCTATTGAGCAGCATCATGGCAAATGCAAGGTTGACCGCAACCTGTTCCTGTTTTGGTTAGACGATATGGTTCGCCAGGGCCTTGCAACCGGCGCCGGCGAAGAAGCGGTCGTGGCAGCCGTATTTAAAACCTACCCGTCATGGCAAAACGCGTTGTTCAAAACCGATAGCGATGGCTGAAGAGAACATGACAGAGCAAATGTTGTAATCGAGGGTTTGCCCCTCCAGGCACACCCCAACCCGCCCTCCAGCCCGGGTATGGTCAGTAAAATAGGGTCACTTTCGGCTACAGGAACGAGCAGGTGACAAGCATGAGCGAACTTGAATTCACACAGTCCGAAATTAACGAGGCACTGGCCGAGGTCTCCGCCGCCGACAAGCGCGTTTGGGACTGCTCGACAGGCACCAGGCTCAAGTGCATCAAGAACCTTGTGATGGACGATAGCGCCGAGCAAGCGTTCACCCAGGGTCAGAACTATCGCGTGGAGTCCATGCACCCAATCGCCATGCCTGCCTTTGTTCGGGTGATCGATGACCAGGGTGAGCCGCACGAGCTCGATGGTTATCACCTGCGTGAATACTTCGGACGATAGGAGAGGCAGCCATGGCCATGATCGAGCAGCCCATTACCCCCGAAGACGAAGCTCGTTACTTTCAGGTGATGAATGACTACAACGACCTGATGCGTAGGCTCGACATTGGGCCGGTGCCCATGTGCCACTTCACGCCGATGGAGTTCCACGAATGCGACTCCGATCCGAGCGGGCGCAGTGACGGCTATCAGTGCCGGCATTGCGGCCATAGCGAGGACAGCACCGAAGCCTGGGCGAAGGTGCGAGCCCGCGAAGCCAAGTCACCCTCTCCCACCATTCACCAAACCATGCCTGCGCTCGACAGCGCACCGTTCTAGGAATGTCCCATGCGCGCCGACCTGCTTGAACGCTACGTTGCCCGATTGCGTGCCGAGGGTGCTGGGTACCACTCGATCAATGTTGATATACCGTATATGGTCGGTCGTAAGCGGCACGATGCGGGCGTCCCATGGAGCAATGCACTGGGCCTGACCTACCGCGCCCAGCGCCTGGCCCGTCTTGGCTATGCCGACGCCGCGCATGGTCGACAAGTACGACCTACCGCGGAGTGCTGGCCGAACATCGACACCTGAAAGGAAAAACATGAAATTTGATGATATGGCAGCAGCGATTGCGAAGTGGGCCGGCACTCAACCTCTCGTTCGCAAGGCCTACCTGTTTGGCAGTCGGGTTCGGGGCACCCATCGACCAGATTGCGATTTTGATGTTGCGGTCGAGATTTTCACCCTGCCAGGTGATAGCAGTCCATTTACAACTTGGACCGGTGAAGCGCAACGGCTCAAATCATCGATAGCCGGCGTTGTTCCTGTTGCCATCGATCTTGATTGGTTCGGAGATGAGGGAGAGACGCCTCGCATCCATGCGGCGTTAGAGCAATCAAGCCTTGTGGTCTATGACGTTGAAAATACTACCTCAAACATCCCGACCAGCTGATCCAGGGAAGGTGCGGATCTGCCGCCCAGGTACATCCAAGCCCCGGCCGAAACCCGGGGCCGAGGCCGTAGAAAGATGCGGATTTCGCATCTACTGAACGATAGGAATGCTTTCGTGAGCGTGTATACAGGTCCAATTGAATTAACCCTCATTTACGGTCAGCCTGGCGGGCTAGGCCGAACCGCAGAGCCGAAAACGGTCAAAATGGTCATGCAGCGCATGCATGCATTTATCTCGGTTGTTGTTCCCGAAATTGGGGTTGCCCTGCTTAAGGCTCCAGGACTTACTCGCGCACACATAAAGTTGAGTGACGGTACGAGTATCGAAGGTACAGTACGCGCCGTTCAACACGATTATTTCGAGCTGGTCGAGGACACACAGCAAGCGTATAGGCGTGAGAAGCCATGCAGAAGGCAGCAAAATGGCGCGGTATTGGAATCGCCCCCGTTGTGATCGTAATCACCGGCATCACGGTTTTTTGGATTGAGTGGTGGGTGAAAAGCTTGGGTCATTAAGACCGCCACTGTCAGATTAGAACTCCTAGGTAATGACCAGCCCAGCCGTCAAGGTTGGGCTAAGCCCAAGCGACCCAGACGATTAGGATGCGGGTTTATTCCCTGTAGGTCGGGAAACCATCGACGTAAGCTCCCTAAACGGTAATGCGCGACGACATTCAATATTTCCGAGCGTGTGGAAAATATTGGTCAGAATTGCGAAAGGGGTTGCCTCTATGCCGACACTAGAACCCAACAAGCTGCCGCCGCTGACTGATGCCCAGGTGAAGGCCGGTGCGCGGCCGGGAGAAAGCTGGGAACAGGCGCGCAAGCGCCTGGAGGGCTTGAACTGGGCGTGTCCGCCAGCCCCTAACGACGAGCACCCCGGCGCCGATTTCACCATTGCCGGTCCGGTCGATGAATGCGAAGGCCTCGACGGTCAGCCGATCCGATGGGAGTCCGGCGAGCTTGGCGGCTGGCGCTACTGATTATCCATTTCGACCAAGACACCGCGACCATGCCGTGCCGACTAGGCCTTGCCCTGCACAGGATCCGCCTCGGCGATTAGCCTGTCGGCGGGATACGGCCGCATGAACTCTATGCTGTCCTCCGCTGGCGCCCGTAACCAATCCTGATGCACGTCATTCGGCAAGATGACCACCATGCGCTTTTCGTCATCGGGCTTGTGGTAATTGCGCATCAACGAGTGCTCCGCCGCGTTGATCGTGAGCATACTATAGCTGTGCACCACTTCTCCCGATGGATTAATCCACCGCTCCCACAGGCCGGCAATACCGATCAGGGCACCGTCTGCTCGGGTAATGCGTGTGGAGATTGACTTGCCAGAACGCCAGTCGGGCTCGTAGAACGCAGTGCATGGAATGATGCAGTGCTGGGCCTTGGCCCAGGCCGATCGGAATGACGGTTTGGACGAAGCCGTTTCACTCCTGCAATTGTATGTGTTGCGCGCGAGCTTGGTGTCCTTCGCCCAGAACGGCAGCAGACCGAACATACCAACCAGCGCCTCCACCGGGTTCTCCCCCTCCTCCACCCCTTCCTCTCCCCGTGCACGCAAAAAGGGTCCCATGTACCCAGGCCACAAGCCGGCTTTTTAATTGTCCGAAATAATCCTATCCCATCCAAGATAACGCCTGATAGCCTAGATATTACGGGGCTTTAGCTATTCCCCTGTCCGATGGCGCTCAACGCCATTTGACCTCATCCGAC
>NZ_JAHUWL010000035.1:0-11251 GCF_019219045.1 Pseudomonas sp. PDM25 | reverse complement strand
GGAAGAAGAGATGCGACGGGCGCTATTCGGTAGATCTGAGCCTCCCGCGTCGGCAATTAATACACACATGCAAGCCGTCACGGATGTCGCGATGGTGAAACCGATAACAGCAGCGAAAAAAAAGCAGATCTCGAAAGGCTTTACTCCCAGACTGAGAGTTACGCTGCGCGTCGGAAATGGATTTGAAGGCAAGATGCACGAGATGGTACATGAGGCCGATACGCTGAGCTCCTTGGTTGCGGAGCAAGAAGCGACTAAGATGGCCAGAAAGAAATTCAGGTTTGTGGAAGTGGTATCGATAAAGTCGATGTGAGTAGCCGAACTGATTTGGCTCGCTCGTCAGACATCAAATCGCGTTCGGGTACCGCGGCTTACATGGCAACACCTTACATCAGGTGTTGCACTTGCCCCCTGAGACTGCCGCTGTTGCTATTTGAATATATATATACTCTGGCTAACGGAACTTATCCCATCCGATACATACACAAACGACTGGGAACCAGATCCGGTCCATCCGCTATCTTCCCCTTCGACCTTAAAGGAAAACACCCCATTTGTAATTGTGGTGCAGGTCGACGGTGCCGAAAGGCCTGATTCTGTAGATACAGTCAATACCTTCCCCGGCCCTCCATCATAGGAACCGGACACCGTGCCGGAATAGTTTACACCCAAACTCGACGGCGCATCATTGATCGCTAGCCTATGCTGGAAGCGCACTGTCGTAGGTAAGCTGCTTTTACCGTCGCATGTTGCGATAACAGCAAAATTTCCCAACGAAAAGCTCGCACCCTGCTGCATCGCGATTCCGTTATTAATTTCGCTATGCGAGCCATTGATTAAATTGTAGTCAAACAGATTATCAACCAACGCACCATCTGAGTTATCCGAAAAGGCTACTGTCCCCGCTTGGAGTTTCACGCCGGAGGTGTCAGTTACCGCTACTGTAAACACCACATTCGGTTGATGAAAACCCGGTGTCGCTGAATTAGGATTTACGTCAAGCTGGATGCTACCGACTTCTGGCTTACGGAAATCGAGAGAAATAAAGCTCGGTGCCGCGTTGCCACTAGTCGCTTTGAGTTGAGGGGTGCCGATCAATCCACTTGTCACATAGGTGATTGCTGCGCCATTCGCGGCAGTAACATTGGTTGGGCTAACAACGGCAGTTCCAGACGTTATACTGAACGTCACATTTGCATTCGGTATGACGCCATTTTGGGCATCATAAACGGTCGCCATCACCATGATCTTATCCTGAGAATTGGCAAGAGCGTACGGCGGCTCCGATGTTAACCCAATGTGAACAGGGTCATGGGAAACCGCCGTAAATTGAATGATCATATTTTGCGGCGCCACATCCGGACATTGCGCAGTCACCGTCGAGGTACCCGCATTGCCGCTTGTAACATTAGTCGTCGCTCGGCCAAGACCATTGGTACGGCCGCAGCCTGATGAGAGAGTCCCGCCCCCGGTTACAGAAAAGGTAACCTGAACATCTTTGATCGGCTTTTTCTGACTATCAACAACCGTAGCCGTCACGACAACCACATCGCTAGCATCCGCGACTGCCGTTGCGGTCGGTGGCTGCAAGTCCAATTCGGCTGGAACCTGCGTAAAAAAGAACTCGGCCGTGGACTGCGTAACCGGTCGGTCTATCACTTGAGCGGACAATTCCACGAACGTGGCTCCGCTACTTGTGAACTCAACATCATCGGCAACACCGTTAACTGCCACCTTGGTAAACGTCGCCCCCTTGTCACCGATTGTGCCACCTGTGCCAACAAAGACACAGCCTGCCGTCAGGATCGAAAACAACACGCTTGCGTCTTGTGGAACGCTCACAGGCAATGTTGCCTTGGCAATATCCGGCGTCTTTCCGTCAGCAGGTTGATTATCCCCGTACGTTCCGGAAGGCTCCAACACCACTTTCATTTGCGGAGCAACAGAATCTAGAACCATGCCTTTATCTCCCGTGTATGGCATACGACCTCGCCCCCTCTTTCTAGAATTCTTTTGCAACGTTGAAGAATTCTGGAGAAGAGAATGGCCTTTATTAATCCGACTTTCCTATCGACAACCGCTTAACTCTCTCTGATAACTCACGACACTCAAGCCGCAGCGAGTTCAACTCACCCGTCAACAGAGCAAGCATTACTTGACTCTGAGCCTCTAACTTGGCGTTCAGTTGCAGTAATGTTACGGCGTCGTTGTCGCTGCTCCCCGGCGAGAGATTGACAATACGGCGCTGTATCTTGTCGCTTCCTACCGAGACCACTTCGGACATTGCCGAGCCCAAATCATCGAGAGTGGTCGAGAGAGCACCGATTGCAACCGAATTCATGCCCGTCGCGTTTGCCTTGTAGCCAATTGCAACAGCATTTTGAGCGCTTTCACCCACGAAAGCATTGTAACCACACGCCATACCGTTCTCGCTCGCGACATGGCTACCGCAGCCCATCGCCAAAGATTGTAGTTTTATCGTTGCAGCACCGTCCCCGACTACAACCGAACTATTTCCAGCAGCGCTCGAGTTCCGTCCCACTGTAGTATTACCACTTACCTCGTCAAACCCCAGAATCTGATAATAGGCCGTTTGGATCCTGCCGGTAGTTGTGGCAACGATATCCGCACTTGTGATAACTCCACCAACAGTTCTCTCTGTCGCAATGGGCAATACTGGCATGTAGGATTTCCTTAACGATCAAGTGGACAAGCGAATACCATGCTGGACCAGCTGCAGCAGTTCGACCACACGGCCCTACACTTTATTATTGCGTAATCACCCAGCCCCCCCGCCCGTCGAGCTATCTCATATGCTTGATCCTTGTGCCTCATGGCCAGATATAAGCTCCATCGTTCAGTAGAAGCTGCCAAGTCATGGCGCTCACGCATCGGACTGCAGCATTTCTATTTCGGGAGAATCCCATAAAGGTCAAAAGTGAGCATCCAACCATAAAGGAGACACGTCCTTTCCCTACCCTTGACGGCATGGTATTGATGGACCAGGGCAAAAGACTCCTCGCTGGATCATGGAGCCCTATACAGGGCGCATTATCCCCTGCTACAACTAAACGCACGGCATCGCTGACCGTACTCCTTGGTCTCAGCCTTGCCAAGGTAACTCACCCGATGGAAGTATCGATCCATCTCCCCCGAATCATCCTGGATTACCTCAGCAGTGAACGCATCGACCCGGTGCTGGGTGGGTATCACCATGGCAAGGCTAGCGGATGTATAGCCCCGCGCTGAGGCGTTTTACGTCGCCGGATAGTACGAGTTCGGTTAGAACGGGCCAGATTAATCCGTATGCGCATTGCACAAGGGATCCGATTAATAATAACGACCTCACCGGTCATTTTGACATCTTCGGCGCGATCATCAACGACGGGATGCTGACCGCTGAATTGCTCAGCGACGGGGCCTCACCGAAGCCGCACTCTGCTTATCTATTCGCCAACCGCCGCGCCAATCGTATGAAAGTGTTGGTGCATGACGGCGTGGGGGATTTGGCTTGCAGCACGGCGTTTGAATCAAGGGCGCTTCTTTTGGCCAGGCGTGCGACACGGCTCTGAAGTCGAGTGGAATGCAGACAAATTCAAGCCTTGGTGCCCGGTTTACCCTGGCAACGCGTCGATTCCGGAGGAGCCATAACGGTGCTCTAACTCGTCTGCCATGGCACGCTTGCCAGCGTAATTGGCCCATCCGTATATCGCCGCCACTAGCCTTCTCTTGCAAAATCGGCGGCATGACTCCGCATCCAAATCTCGATCCATTAAACCCTGAAAAACTGCGTACCTTGGCAGCGCAGTTGATCCGGCGCGTCGAGGCGATGGACAAGAAAACCACTCATCACAAGTCGGTTAACGAGAAACTGGCCCACGAGATCGCGCGGCTCAAACACTTCAAATTTGCCAAGCGCTGCGAGCATTTGCCACCGAGAGAGCCTTGAAGCCATGCTCGACCCGGACGCCCGCCCGCACTGGCCGCAGAACAGTACCCAATGCTCGTCAAGGGTACACAAACCATCCCGATTTTACCTACACCCTCCTAGAGCTGGCTCGGAGATCAGTGCCATCTTCTGAATAGCGGTCAGCGACCTTGACCGGCGCAACGGGCTCTGTCGAAAATACCGATATGACGCAAACCTTAGGCCTGCATCTGGGCGATTGCCGATGGACATCCGCGATCTATTCACTGGGATCAGACACGTGTACTGGACGAACGAACGGTTGCGGAGAACGATCTTATTCATCAAATCTAATACGTCGTACCGGACAACATACAAACCCGGTACACGACCGGGCTGCATGGGATCGATGAGGGATGAGCGACATTGTTATACGACGCACCTGCGGGACGCGTGATCGAAGCTGGCAGTAATTAACGGATCGACAAAGTCTAGAGTGAGCCGCATCAGCTTGAAGGCCCGCACCAGCTCATCCTTCTCCTCCGCCATCAAATCAATTGGTATTCCGGTTTCCAAATTTTTGACGGCTAGATCACCAAAAACGTTGATGGTTTTGCAAGCTATCAAGACATTTTCTAACACAAAATGCGCTTCAGTGTGCATATATTTCTCCGACTGTATGCTCACGTCTTTTGCGATCAAAGTCGTTTCGAGCGACTGATAGTAAAGCCAGCGTTACAACACTTCGCAAGATTTGTTCGATTTATTACTAGGCCGAATTCGAATAGACTTCATAACCAATTTCTTCAACGCTTCACAGAACACGCTGCCCCCATCTCAGGTCCACTCACGGGTTTCCCCGGCTAAGCCCAGTAATTAATACACATTGGTTAAGGCCATAACCCTAAACTGGAGGAGCAAGATATAAATCTAAAGATTTGCACTGATAGAACGCTTCACCAGCCGTCTAAAACTGTCACCCGCCACAAGCTGACGAAGCGCTCTCCAGTGCAACAGCTCTACATTCATCGCTCAGACTGTATCGTCCTGTGGGGTACTCGCGAGTAATCAACCGCTATTTTTCAGTTGCAATGCATAAAGCAGAATATCAATGTGCGCCACGGTGACGGCCAGCACGACGCCGATCCGTTGGCATACCTAGGGGACCCCGCGGTTGCTGTTGGTGGTGGGATTTTGGGGAATCCAAGCGTGGGAGCATTTTCATCGGCGGGGGTAACATGGCGCCTCGACTGAATTAGGCTCTTACTTTAGCGATACACTTGATTACGCCCCGTCGATAACGACGCCGCCACAGCAGCCTGCTCACAAACACCTGCCTGCGGCACCAGCTGGATATCCACCCTACGATTGGTCGCGCGCCCCGAAGCGGTGTCGTTATCGCCAATCGACTGGCTACCTGCGGCACCCTGCACGGCGAAGCAACTGTCGGGAATATCGCCCATGCGCTGCATCCAATTACGCACGGCCAAGGCGCGGGCATAGGACAGTTGAAGATTCTGCTGGGCATCTCCCGAGTTGTCGGTCCGACTATAACGATCAACCAGCCCGGCTGGGCCTTGATGTTGACCAAGGCATTGATCAGCACTTTGGTCGAGCCCGGCTTGAGTTTGGAACTGCCGGCATCGAACAGTGACAAGCTGTCCAAACGTACCGAATCGGGTGTTCGGTGTTCTTGCTGGACGAGTTGAACCAGGCGTTTGTCTGGATCAGCCAACCAGTAACGCCACAAAAAGCCACTGACCAGTGCGATTGTCGCAGCCACGGTAAAAAGCCATTTGGCGATACGCCGCTGCCTGGTCTGCGAGGATGCAGTGGGCACTTCTGGCATAGGCCGAGCGGGTAAAATCATCACCGGCGTCGTAAACAACGGTTCCGATATCCTTCGGGGTTGCGGCAGTTTTTCACCCAAGTAAAGGTTTCGTTCCAGACCTTGCAGCAGGCCGCTCACCTGATGACGTAGCGCCTGCAACATCACCTGGGGGATTTGTGTCTGATGCTCAAACTGTACGTTTAAACGCATGAGTTCATTATCCAGATGCCTAAGGGCTGGCACCGTCATCTGGAATACACACTTGATGCGCAATTGAAAGGGGGGGGCAAGGCGAGCATTAACAAAAACAATTTCGACGTTGTATTGGCTGAGTTTTTTCCGGCTCTGAAATTGGCCGTGGGAAATACCTTGGTCGATGACGGTGCCGACACGGCGGTCGCGTTGAGCTTTCAGAGCAAGAAGGACTTCGAGCCGGAGCAGGTAGCGCGACAAATCCCGCAACTGCGGGCCTTGTTGGGCATGCGCAATTTGCTACGCGATCTCAAATCTAACCTGTTGGACAACGCGACCTTTCGCCAAGAGTTGGAACGCATCCTCAAAGAGGATGCGCTGCGTAACGAGTTGCGAAATGAATTAGCCGTTTTGGCGCCCCAAGAAGATCGTTAATATATGGGCCAATGACATCAGGTTTGCAATTCCCCCATTAACCCCCAGACTTGCAATTTTTTGTAGCACCAACCATCCACTCGCACGCAATAAAAAACCAATCACCTCAGCGCTATTGCTCGATTATCCCTGGACATTTATTAACCTTACTGAAACCACCGAAAACCATATACGCCATCTGTTAAACCTTACCGAAGATACGGCACTGCCCGTTGGTTTGAATTGCAATGACTTCAACCTGCTGCGCAATGCAACGTTGAAAAGCAATTACCTGCTGTTCACATGGAATGACTGGGTGGCTGACGATCTAAAGAAGGAGTGATCGTTGATTTGAAATATCAGCTCACCCCAGAATTACCGCAGGAAACATTCTATCTCAACTACGCGATGGGTCAGGTGGCCGGCAAAACCCTATCTCCAATAGCGCAGCGTGCGATCACTCTTATTTGAGAGTTCGCTCAGGAACCGATTTCTTCCGACCCGACAAGTTAACATTGGGCACCCAAGATTGAATTAAATCGGGATTAGGCGCTAATCAAGCAGCTCTGTGCTCCAGTGGCGACGATCATTCTTTCACCCATACGGCGGGCTGCGTTGTAAGCCAATGATGCCCCCCTACTGAGCGGACGGCTCAAGCAGCCTGCGTCCGGCCTTCATTCGACTTTATCCGCACGCCCCAGCGGGGCGGCGTTTTTCAAGGTGGTTGTCGCGTCAACCGTTTTGCTATGCCGTTTTTCTATCGGCCTGCTGTTCCCGATCCGGGTTCAGCAGCACCGTTCCTATAGGCTCCCAGTTGCGTGTTTTTCCAGACCACCGCTCAGGAGTTTTCTGGCGTGCCAGCTCATACAACTGGTGCCGCAGCACCAGGATTTGGTGGTCTTGCCCACGATGGCGCTCTGATGGGGTGACGAAGCGGATCCGGCTGTGCCGGTGTTCGGTGTTATACCAACGCATAAAATCCCTCACCCAAGTCCGTGCAGCGTCCAAGCTGGCGAAGCCTTCAAGGGGCCATTGCGGGCAGTACTTCAGCGTTCTAAACAGTGACTCCGAGTACGGATTATCATTGCTCACACGCGGTCGACCACGAGAAGGCGTGATGCCCAGCTCGTACATCTTGCTTAACAGTGTCACCGATTTCATCGGCGCTCCGTTATCAGAGTGCAGTACTAACGGCTTACGCAGGCACTTCTCGTTGATCACGCTGCGTTGCAGCAGAGCAGCCGCTTTCTCTCCGCTCTCTTCTTCATAAACTTCCCAACCCACTGCCTTTCGGCTGTAAATATCCAAGATCAAATACAGGTAGTAATACTTGCCGCGTATGGGCGACGGCAGATACGTGATGTCCCATGACCACACCTGGTTGGACTCCTGAGCCGCATGTGTTGTCGGCATTACAATGCGCTGGGGGCGTCGGCTGCGGCCTCTATGATGCTGTTGGCCGGCTGCTCGCAAGACGCGATAAAACGTAGCTTCCGACGCCAGATATCGCGCCTCGTCGGCCAAGCGTGGAACGATCTGGCTCGGAGGTAAATGGGCATACGTGGGGCTGTTGCACAGCGCTACGATGGCGTGTCGCTCGATTTCGCTCAACGCATTACGCGGCTTGGGCCGCAAGGTGGTGGTGCGCGCATCGGCTTGTAGCTCCGGCAGCTGGGTCCAGCGCTGCAAGGTTCTGAGCGATAGTCCGACCTCTTGGCAGGCCCGCATTTTTCGGGCTCCCGCTATGATCGCTTCGATTAACCAACCCACTAATAACTGCCGTTCCGGCAAAGAGGTCAGTTGTCCTCGTCGTCGGTCCCCCAGTAATCGTTGAGCTTTTTTTGCAGCACTAACAACGCTGCGGTTTCGGCCAAGGCAGCATCTTTACGGCGCAGTTCACGCTCCAGTTCCAGGATGCGTTTCTTGTCTTTGCGCGTCTGTTCATGATCAGCCATTTTTTGCGCCTGCACAGCTTCCTGTCCGCTGATACAGGCCTGACGCCAGGCATTAAGCTGTTCGGGGTACAGACCGTTTCGACGGCAATATTCGCCCAACTCAAGCTGCGTCAGACTGGCCGTTTCAAGGACGGCAGCAAACCGGGCTTCAGCAGACCATTTATCAGAAAGCAGTATGTCGTCTGGCACTTTACTTCCTTGGTTGGCCAACTTGCGCCAGAGGTACATCGATACATCACTGACTCCTTCCCGGCGACAAACCTCGGCCACGGTCAGGCTCAGCGGGGGAAGCAACATCTTGAGCAATGCGGCTTTGCGTTCGGGTGAATAGTACGTCACAACCTGTCTCTTTCCGCCCTCGGTGCGCTTTTGGGGGTAAATCCAGAGAGGCGACAACTATCCTGACACCGGGGGGGGCTTGGTCGAAAAACTCGGTAGAGCCAACCGCTGCGCACATCGGGAGACCAAATGGCACGCGCAACGCCCCCTCCGACAGGTCAAGCACCGCGGTCACTGGGGTCAAGCAGTTGTGCCCCGGATAGACATCCCCAGACACCCAATGCAACAACATGGCGACCTCAACCCCAGGAGCGACCGCGATCGGTAGCAATACCGGTCCGGGGTGCATTCCTCGCGGGAGACGGCGATCAACCGGTCGCCGCCGGCCACCAGATCCTTCGAACCTTAACGTCGGCAGTGCGCCAAGCTGACAGGTGTGAGGCCCGTTGTTACGCAGAACCAACAAAGTGCCACGTTGTGACATGGCGTCAAATAGGCCATCCCGGCCTTCGAAATGGACGTCCAACTAACTAGCCTGACAAAAACTTGCCTTCTGGTCAGACACGGCCTGCACAGGGGCAGACAAACCGATAGATACGACCAAACCCGCAAGCAGACAGATGTACAAACTTGATAGACTTTTCATTCTGCTCTCACAGTAGGTTGCCTAGCGCACAGTGCGGTGACTGAGATCCCGGCGCACTTCTTGGATCGTCATGTAACCCTCGGTTGATATCCATTCAGTTTCAAACTCAACCAACCGCTATTTATTCGACGCAACGCCAAAGGTGAAACATCATCAGCTACTACTATCAATCTGGGAGTCTGCCAACCTGCGATGATGCTGAGCGAGTATATTGCTCAAAATTGCGTTAACCATTTGCGCACGTAACAACTCGAGAATCGCGTGGTATTGCATTCGCCTCTGGCCATCGCCAATCGAAGTTGGGTGACATCAGCTTTTTCTACATAACGAGTCGCGTCCGTCAGCTCCTCGAAACTGCCGTAACCACCGTACTGCATCTCCTTAAGCGCGTCCTCCTTGCTCCAGTCCTGAACCACTACGCGATACATGGCCGCCATCAGGCCGGTACGGTTACGTCCATGCTTACAATGCATCAGCACTGGGCCCTCGGCTTGAGCCTCTTGCACGACCCGTAACACCCGCAGCACGTCGGCATCGTCGACCCTGTCTGCGTGCAATGGAATGTTCACATGCTTGACGAGGGTGTCTCCCAACCAGACCGCGTCGTCCTCCTTAATGAAGCTGACCACTGTCCGGATCTTCAACCTTAAGAGCATCGACAGCCCTTCGCCGTTAGGCAACGCACTGCGATACAACGTGGGAGTCATTTCGTAGAGATTGAAAGCCTTGTCCACGGGCGTTGCCCACGCGCTTGCGCTGCTGGCGACATCCGAAGACGTACCGATCAGGTTGGCCGACGCGCTGGTAGATATCAGGCTGGATAAGACCATAGCCGCGATAACACCGGCAAAACCTCGGGACGAGGGCCCTTTCCTGTTCGTGGTGAGACGTATCGCTCCATTGAGGCGCTCCATGACAGACCTTTGCTTTGTCCATAATGGCGGGATACTAACAAACTTAAGTACGGTTGGTCGGTGCAGGACAGCATCTTCCACCATTCATTTCCCAACACCGCTCGAGGCCCGCTCACAGCAGTGATGAGCTCGCCCAAGGATCATGTCGACTCTCTCAGACGTAATATCCCCTATTGCACCAGCGATCTACAAACCGTCTCCCGACACCGACTGCCTCCACAGCCATGCTGACCATCAACATAGTGTTTAGTCACGGCCTTGCACAAGTAGCTCGACCGACGAAAGAACTCGTCCTGACCAAGGTAGTTCTGCCGAGTCAGGTGGAACGTGGCCGCTCTGGGGTTATGCAATTGGTTAACGAGACGGCTGTACAGGTTCGTACGCTCAGACCCGATACGGCCCACAGAGCGATAAGCATCACAATTGAGCAACACAATGCGGTGGTAATGCGGTAGACCTTCCTGTCCAAGCTCGTCCACCCAAAAGGGTCTGACACTGCTGTCACGGGCCGATCTGTTCAGTCTACTAGCACGCGACGATCATGACTGATCTGCGCCTCCAGCGAGGCCCTGAAGCGCGGTATGACCCTATTGGTCATAGCATCGCCAGGTAGGTCCTGGCCATGAGGCAATCTCAAGTCAGACCTGAAGGCAAATACACGGGCGTAGTCATTCAAAGCGTATTGCAGCGCCTGGTACAACCTCTCCAAGTACTGCTCAACGAAGGGGCCTTTGTCCACCATGAGTGCGTAGCCATCTCAGACAGCTAGCCCGCGCAACGCACCTTTACGCAAACACTTCGCCCCCATGGGCTTGAGACGCACGTGCTGAGCATCTTTGACCAGGTAGCGCATGGCGTAATGGACATGGGGACGAATCTCCTGATCGTTCTGAAAGATCATGCCGATACCCAGCTCGTATTGCTCCTCTGCCTTGTCCTGCTCCTGTTCCTGTTCCTTCTTACCGTACTTTTCTTCCTTGTCATGGTTGCAGCTGTCGAAGTAACCCTGGCCTTGCGTAATCCGCGCCCACAAGTCACCTATCTGCTGAGCCTTGTAGACATCCCTGCACACCTCATTACCATTGAAGAAGTAAGCCGCATGGATGTGATAGC
>NZ_JAHUWL010000034.1:0-12278 GCF_019219045.1 Pseudomonas sp. PDM25 | reverse complement strand
AGCGGGTAAGCGCCTGACCCGTTATCACCTGACCTTGGTGCCTGCTCTGCACTATTTGCAATTCAGCGACCACCAGCGGATCTTCCAGCACCTGACGGTGCCGCACATCATCGCTCAGGTGCTTAACGGCTGCGGTATTCAGGCCGATGCCTATACCTTTCAGGTCAGCACCAGTCCCGAGCGCGAATATTGCACGCAATACGAGGAATCGGATTTCCAACTGATCCAACGATTGTGCAGTGAGGAGGGGATTGCCTGGCACCACCAACACAGCCCGGACGGTCATCAGTTGGTGTTCACCAACGATCAGACCTACTTCCCCACGCTGGAGGCCACGCCCTATCAACAGGGCAGTGGTATGACCGCGGATTATCCAGTCGTCAGTCAGTTCTCCCAGCGGTTCAGCACGCGGACCAGCACGGTGACGCGGCGGGGTTATGACTTCAACCGCCCCAGCCTGCTGCTGGAAAGTCAGTTCACCGCCGCGGGCCCTGCGCTGGAGGACTACCGCTACCCGGCGCCGATCCAAAATGAAAAGCACGGCAAACAGCTCGCCCGACAGGCCCTGGAGCGGCACCGTGCGGATTACCAGTTGGCCGAGGGGCAAAGCGACCAACCGACCCTGCGCAGCGGCCACTTCTTCACCCTGACTGAACACCCGCGTCAGGCGTGCAACGCCTTGTGGCTGCTGCGAAGCGTTCATCACCACGGGAAACAACCTCAAGCGCTGGAAGAGTCGGTCACCAGCGAGGTGAAACCCGAAGATGGCTTCACCCAAGGTTACCGCAACAGCTTCACCGCGATTCCCTGGGACGTGTTCTACCGCCCACCGCTGCTCACCCGTGAAAAGGAATTGGTGAGCCAGACCGCCCGTGTCACCGGGCCTGCCGGCGAGGAAATCTTTTGTGATGAGTACGGTCGGGTCAAGGTCGAGTTCCATTGGGACCGCGCCGAACTGGGCAGCGACAAGAGCAGTTGCTGGCTACGGGTGTCCTCCAGCTGGGCCGGGGACAGCTTTGGTGCGGTAACCATTCCGCGCATCGGCATGGAAGTGGTGGTGACCTACCTGGAAGGTAATCCCGATAATCCGTTGATTACGGGCTGTGTGCCTAACAAGGTCATGCCTGTACCGTACCCCTTGCCCGCGAATAAAACCAAAACGGTCCTGCGTAGCCACAGCTCACCCGCCAGCGGCGGCTACAACGAACTGTCGATTGAAGACCGTACGGGGCAAGAAAAAATCTACCTGCGGGCGCAGCGTGACCTCGAACAGGTGATCCTCAACGACAGCGACACCCGGATCGGTCACGACCGTCGCGAGCAGATTATCGGCGACAGTCACAGCCTGATCAGTCATGACCGTTTTGAGCAGGTGGACCACCACAGCTCCAGCTTGATCAAGGGTGATGAGCTGCACACCACCCAAGGGCTGCGTAACACCGTGATCGGCGGCAATGAGCTGATCAGCATTACCGGCGACAGCAGCACCACGACGGGTGGCTCGCTGGTGATTCAGGCGGGCACACAGGCTCACGTCACTGCCACCAATGTGGTGATCGAAGCGGACGTCAGCCTGACGCTCGAGGCCGGTGGTCAGTACATCGTCATCACTTCGGGCGGTATTTTCAGCAGCGTGCCCATTGTTCAAGGCGGCGCGCCGGTCTCGGGGGAAGCTGCGCAGCAGGCCCTTTCGGTCATACCGATGGTCGCCGAGGGGATGGTTACACCGTCACTGGCTGCACAAAAACCAGCGTTATTACAAGCCGCTCAGCAAGCCGCGCCTATCTGTGCAGTGTGTCAAAAACTATCGGAGTTGAACACATGAATCAGGCTTACCTGCTGCTGGACGGTGCCCTGATCGATAATCTGCCGAATCGCCTGTTTGAGCTGGGGTGCGGCACGGCGTTTCAATTGCTGTATCAACAGACGGCGTACAGCTCTCTGGTAGAGGTTAGCCCGGTGTTGGTGCCGGTATTTCCGAACAGCCCGCTGGCCCACACCTTTACCCGTGAATGGAGTGCGACGGCGGGTATCTGGCTGGAGTCCGAGGCGGATGAGGCATCGGTATTGCAACACCTGCGCAGCTTGATTCACGCCCGAGTCGAAGGCGAGGTCATGGTGTTTTTTCGATACTACGACCCACGTATCACAGGGCTGTGGCTGACAAACCTGGAGCCCCAGACACGTAATCGGATGATGGGGCCAATCCGACGTATCTTACTGCCGGAATCGGTTCACCCCTTTAGCGCCCTCTATCAGGAAAATCCTGAGCAACCGACCGCGCAATACGCGGATAAACCCTGGTTATTCCTTACCTCGGACCAACTGGATCACTTGAGCGAAGCCAAGCGCCAGCGTCTTGCCTGGCAGTTGATCGAGTATTGCCAGCACCACTTCCCTCAGCGCCTGCAAGGATTGGATGGCGCCGGGCAACAGCAGTGGGCGGCGAGTTGTCAGCGTAGCGCTGACCGACACGGCTACAGTGCCGTCGATGAGGTCATGCGCTGGGTCAACCTTTATGCCGTGCTGGGTGATGACTTTCCCGATGCCCCCGACCAGGCCAGTTATCGACAGCTTCTCGGCGAAAAAGGGGTTTTACCTGAGCAGCGTCTGAATAACCTGAGTGCCGAACTACAGCGCCACCAGCTCGCCCAAAAGGAACTCTTTGCATGAGTGCAGATAAACTGGAGATGGTTGATCGACTGGCTCAGGCTGACCGCGCCGCCAAGGCAATGCCGCACGTCGATATCAACAGCCCGATGACGCCTTGTCCTGCCAGCCAACCTGAAGTGTTCGTGGTGCCGGTTCGGTATGCACTGGCGGAAGAAAAAGCCCCACATCCCTGCTGCGTACCCGGCGTGACCAGCCGAAGCCATCCCATGGCGGCCCGCCGCCTGCGAGCAGGTTTTTTATACCTGTGGCAGGACCAGGGTCCTCTTAAGCGCTATGCCGTCGCGCCGAATGGCTTGCTGAGTGAGCAAGCGTTGGAGGCCGATCCCACAGTCGTACTGAGCGGTACCCTGGCGGGACTGCCCCTGAAAAAAATCCACAACGCCTGGATGCTCTTCAGCGAATTCCCCCTGAACCCGGAACACTGTCAGTCGCTGAGCGAGAGCAGTGCCAAGCGCAGTGCACACATGCGCCAGATGGCCTTGCGCACGGTGGCCAACGAGTTGCAAGCGCCTCATTGCCCGCCGCTGGCCAAAGCCGATCAGGTCATGGCTGAACTTATCCCGGCCATCTACGCCCGGTCGATGAAGGCAGATCAAAAACACGGTGGTGAAGATACGGCCGCGCTGGGAGCAGCGGCGATAAAAGACCCGACAACAAGCAATATCAACGCATACACGGGCGCGAGGCACCGCATACGTGAACGGGAGAAGGTCATCGCCCAATACCCCGAAGCCAGCGACGAGCCTCCGGGCGAGTGGAGTGCCGAACGGTGGGAGGGTCAGAGCACTCAGGATTGGCTGGAAACCGCCCAGGAACAGGCACGGGGGTTGTTCCCGGTCTTCGCTTGCCTGGACGATGATCTCGGTGTGCTACGTGATATCAACCATGAGCAGGAATGGGTGGAAGCGCGCCACGAACAGTGGGTCGGTGATAACAACCTGCGCCTAAGCATCGGTGGGTTTATTCGCAGTCTGGTCAGCGAAGATGGGGCCGAGTTGGCTGGCACCTTCAACTACCGTTACAAGGAGCGTGACATCCACCTGACGCCCGATCAGGGTCGGGTGATGCTCAATGCCCAGCATCAGCTGGGCGATGAGCTCAAGGCGGAAACTCAGGCCCGTCGTTACGGTGGCGCGCCTGGCCCGGCTGAAGCCCGTGACCGCGATGCGCGGATCGCGGCCATCGTCTCACCGGTGAGGGCCTTTATTCCGGCTGATTTGTACAACGAGGCAGAGTTCGTGGTACGTGAGTACCGTGCTGAAAAGCAGGCCAACCTCGACAACGATTTTCTCAGTGCCAAGGTTAGTAAATACATCGATATGGAGGCGATGAACGCTTGGCTCGATACGACCGCACCCACGCATTTCCAGCAAACCGAACAACGCCACCATGCGCTGTTTACTGACCGAGGTGTATACCTCAAGCGTTCCACCAACGGTACCTGGTTTGTCGATTACTACGACCCGGACACTCGGCATTGGTTGACCGAACTGGCCTCCGGTTGTTTGACCGCCCAATGCATTCGTGCCCAGGGTGCCGAGCAATACGCCGACTACGTGCGGGCAGCCGATGGCGGCGCACTGACACAACTGTTCCGTGCCTGGACCCCCTCACTCGATGCGGAGATTAACGACACCTCTCGCCTGGGCGAGCTGATGGCGGCACTGGCCTCCGAGAATATCGCGGCCACCCATCAGGCATTGGCGCCATTGACTAGGCCGATTCTGGATGCAATCGCGGCTATGGCCCGAGACGCCCATAGCCCATGGAGCGTACTGGTCAACCGTCTGGCGGCATCATTGCTGTTGCTCAAAGGAGATAAAACCTTCAGCAGTGCCTGGCTTGGCGTTTTCGTCGCCGCTCGCTTAGGCAGCGAAGCTCGTTTGCAGTTGGTGACCGAGGGTGGCCGGCAGATTTGGACGTTGTTGGGGCAAAAAGCCGAAGGGCTAACCCAATGGGCCCGCACCACAGGGGAAGCCATTGGCGCCGGACGTGTGACAGGCATCGCGAACTCCGCCTTTGTGACCAATAGCGGTGGGGTCGTGCCATTGGCAGCCTTGCTGCTGAACACACTCAACGCGAGTAATTATCTGAGTCAGGCCGGGACAGTAGAGGGGATGGACAACCAGCGTGTTAACGACACAGTTTCCGCTGTGTTGTATGCCGCCGCCGCGCTGACGGCGGTGATTGATAGTCAGGTGCGGGAAGGGCTTGGGATTAAAGAAATTGGCAAAGGGCAAGCAATGGCCCCAACCCTCACTCTGTTTGGTGGGGTGATTGGTGGATTGTCATTTAGCGCGGCCCTAAACGAATACAAGTCACTGCAACTACAACTGGAAAGCAGCCAGACGCATATCGATCCGTGGCTGGAGATGCGCCAGGCTGTGGTTGGTGGACAAATAGCGGCTTATGGTAGTCAGGCTCTGTTGGGGGCTACCTACACGATGAGAACCTTAGCTGGACTGGTGGAAGTCGAAACAGCCATCATGCGCTACTCGCTATGCATGGGCCCTCTTAATTGGGTTATCGCCGTGCTGGGTGTGCTCTACCTGGTCACCTGGTTCTTTCAGCAAACCCCACTGCAAAACTTCCTTAATGGTTGCTGCTGGTCAAAAGCCCGAGCGGGCAATCTGGAGCCTATCGCGGCCAAGGCCCAACAAGACGAACTGAACCAACTGTACGGCATCCTGTATACCCCACGCGTGAGCATGGAGAGCAGCTCGGTAATGGGCAGTTCAAGTGGTCCCTCCGGGCTGACTTCCGTAAGCGCCATCAATAGCTTGACGATTGACTTGCCTGGGGCCGAACCGGGCAGCGCCTACCTGGAACTGAGCCTGATCGGCGATCCAGTCGATACGCAGCGCTCCCGCGACTTAATCAAAAACAGCCCGATCAACAACTACAAACCGCCTCGCCCTTGGCGGGATATGGCACCTCACTGGCTGCCCGGCAGTACCTGTTGCTGGATACCCGCTAACGAAGGCCAAGGTTTACGCCTGAGCGGACCCTTCAGCTCAGTACAAGGTGTCCTTAGCACCCTACCCAGCACGATTTCCCTGCGTTTGCGGTATCGCACGCCATTGACCGCGCTGCTGGGCGCCCGCAACTTTATAGGCGGTGAACGGGGCGTTGCCTTTACCCTGAGTGACAACGGAGGCGTGATTGCCCTGCAGGGCGACCCAACACGGGAACTGGATCGTGTGCCAAGCTACCCGCTCGACAGTGAGCGTTCAGGCTCTACTTACCTGCAACCTAAGGACAGCGCATGAGTACGCCACCGGCAGGCACCACGAAAAAACGGCTGTTTTCGCGCAATGACTACTTGGCGCCGTTGCCCATCCCTACCGGTGAAAAACCCTCGGATGTGCTCAACACCATCTGGCGTAAGAACGAGGTGTTCCTCGACATTGGTAACTACAGTATCGGCTCGGCGGTGATGGTGCTGTGGCCGATGGTAATGCTGTTTTTATTAATGAGTTACATCACTCCTGACCCACTAATGTGGGGCGGAGCGTTAATCATCATTGGCATTCCTACGTTGTTTTTAATTCAGGGCCTATTTCGTGAGGTGCCCTTGCCGGTGCGTTTTAATCGGCAACGCCGCGAGGTGTGTGTGCCACGAGAGGATGGCGAGTACTGGATTGTCCCCTGGGAAAGCGTGACGGCGGCAGCCACTCAACAGTCGTCAGTGAGCCAGGCCGGTAAAGCCACCATGGGCTTATTGATCATTGGCTTTGAGAATCCTGACCCGCAGGCCAAGGAGGATAACAAGCATTTTTCGTTCGGCTTTAACTGTGGCGGCGGCACCACGGCCATGGCGTTGTGGGAGTGCACGCGCAGCTACATGGAAATCGGGCCGGAGGCTGTACCCAATAGCCGAGTAGGTATTACCCCCTACGAAAAAACGCAAATCGGTTCGATTATCACCGACTTGTGTAAGGGGGACCTTCTAAATGTTTTATGGGGAATATTCTGCATTACGATTCTGGGGACATATTTCGCGGAAAAATTGCAGAATTTAAAGCTGTCGCATCCGCCAGACCTGCCCTATCCCGACATCATCGAATGGTCCAAGCCGCTACCACCCGAGCAATGGGCCAAGCGATCCCCGGAGTTGGAAGTAGCCATCCTCAAACGCGAGGCCGAATTAGCCGCGCAAGTGGCATGAGTTTCAGGTTGATCTTGAGTCAGTCTGTTGCTCGACCTCCAATCATTTATCGGCGGCGAATAGCGAGGCGCAAAAGTTCACAGCTATCGATGTGCGACTTGATCTAAATACTAAAAAGAATATTGATATAAAAAACCACTACACCGAATCACGGTGCTGGCTGCTTCAGCAAAAAGCGATCAACCGCTTGCTGGACTGGATTGTCACTAACGCACAGACAGAAGGGCAGTTTTTCCTCAGCTAGAGCCCGGTTTGAAGAAGCCTGCAGTTTGGGACCCGGTCAGATACGGCCGGAAAATCCTACTGTGAGAGCAGACTAAGATTGGACAATTTCATGGTCGAGGGGCTTGGGCGGTTATTTGATCGTACTGCCGACCAGGCGCGTGCCCAATACAAAACCAACCTCGCGCTACTCGGCGGTGAAAGGATAAGTATTGTGCCCGTCGAGGGTCCACGGAAGGCATTACGTGCCGGGTAGCATCGAAAAATACACAGGATCAAGGTAATGAAAGCTTCGGCGAAGCCCAGTTTGGTTGACTACTGCTAAATAAAACTGTGTCTGGCGCTGATGTCTCCAGCTTAATTATTGATTGGTTTGCGGAGCACCGTAGTGTGCGTATTTATGTGCATAAAAAATTGTCTTGTCTGACATACCTGTTCAACCATCGGTTCCCGGAAAATAGCCGCTCCTACCTAAATCTTAAGGATCAAAATGAGCTCATCACGTACAAATATTATCGGCTTAAAAGTTCACTGCAACGCATGTGAAAAGGAATTCCCCATTGGCAAGCAAAAGCAGACGCTATTGCACAAAAGCCAGCCCATTGTGTGCTTGGGCTGCAAGGTTGAACTGATGATGTCGGCCGCAGAAAAGGAGCGCCTCCTAGGGTTCGGCAACCCGCTCAAATACATGATGCTAGCCAGCATGATCAGTGG
Organism: Pseudomonas sp. PDM25; assembly: GCF_019219045.1. NCBI lineage: Bacteria > Pseudomonadati > Pseudomonadota > Gammaproteobacteria > Pseudomonadales > Pseudomonadaceae > Pseudomonas > Pseudomonas sp. PDM25. The sequence goes on along the minus strand of NZ_JAHUWL010000034.1, from coordinate 4,501 downwards.
ATTGATGGGCGTGATTTTGTTTGGAGGTTACCTTCTCGGCTACCTGAAATCCGAAGCCTTTGTGCTGGTAGCCGTGGTGGTGACGCTCGGCAGTAACCTTGTGTTGGGCCCGAAGATCAAAAATGCGTCCGCGCCTCTTATGGTCAATCTGGACCCGAAGAGCGCTACGATGACAGCGTCAGCAGCCCCTTGATACTTAGGCTTCCGTCGTGAGCTGCACAAAAACCACGGGCAGCCGCTGGACTGGGTGGACGGTAGTGCCTTGGATTTGTTGAGCAAAATGAATCTACTGGGACTGGCAGGGTTGGATCCTGTCATGCTGTACCTGATGGGCTTCGACAAAATTGCCGAACTCAGTGAGGCTCTAACCTCCGGTGGCAAAGGCGGACCCATTGCCCACACCATCATGAACTTCCGCAATCCTGCGGAGCTGGAACAGTGGACCATCGAGGCGATTCCGGAAGCCCTGGGGCCGATGTTGATGACGCTGATTAGTGAGGCGAAAGCGTTTACCGCGATTGATGTGCGTCCTGATCTAAATACTGAAAAGAACGTTGATATAAAAACCCACTACACCAAATCACAGTGCTGGATGCTTCAGCAAAAAGCGATCACCCAATTGTTGAACTGGATTGTCGCCAACGCACAGAAGAAGGGCAGTCTTGCCGCTGCCCAAATACAGTTTGAAGAAGCCTGCATGCGCATGAGCCGCTTTGGCACCAAGTCAGATACGCCCGGGCAATCCTACTGTGAGAACAGGCTAAGATTGGATAATTTTATGGCCGAGGGTGTGGGGCGGTTATTTGATCGTACTGCCGACCAGACGCGTGCCATATATAAGAACGATTCTGCACTGCTCGGTGCCGGGAGGGATAAATATTGTGAACGTCGAGGGTATTACGGAAGGGACTATGTGCCGGGTGGCACTGCAAAATACACAGGAGCAGGACAATGATACCTTCCCCAAAACCGACATTCATGTCGTTTAACGCAAGCGCATTTTTTGCCTTACTGATGAGTTTTTCGGCTCTGACATTGGCGGCGTTGACACCGCCTCAGCAAATGGCCAAAGAGCGCGGCATTATGCTGTACAACCAGTTGAAGCCCGCGGAAAAAGAGCTGCGTATCGCCGCCGAAGCCGGGGATGCCGAGGCGCAGTTTTATCTGGGTGAAGAGCTTCGTCACCAAAAAAATTACATGACATCAGAAGCTAGGCAGTTTTTTGAGGCCTCAGCGGCTCAAGGTTATGTTTATTCCATGATCAGGCTTGGCAATAATGGTTCTGGTCTATGCCAAAAGATGGGGAACTGCAAAGACGGAGTGAAAACACCGTTAGACTGGCTACGTGATGCTTGGCAGGTGTCGAAAGACAGAATTGCCAAGGGCGATGTAGAGGCCACCTACACAATGTACCTTACTACGTACAACTTGGAGGCATTAAGGCGTTCTGCCGAGGCCGGATATCCATATGCTCAGTATCTATTGGCCATAAAGTACGAAGACGGAGATGGATTTTTCTGGCTACCTTGGCAGCGCAGTCAGCAAGTGGAGCGATGGTTCAAGGCCGCGGCGGAAAATGGTATCCCACAAGCCATGGTTAAATATGCCGTGATCATTTATGAAAACCATGGTGACCTGGCTATTGCGCGGCATTGGATTGAAGAGTCGGCGAAAACGGGTTACGACAATGCTATTGGTCATCTCGGAGCTGAATATGCGCATGAGCGCAAGTATTTCGGCTTTCCCCTCGATCTGGTCAAAGGTTATGGACTTATGTCTCTCCTATTAGTACTTGACGGTGGTGGCGGCACACTGATGTACACACAAGATAGTTTAGCCAAGATGGCAGCCCAGATGACCCCTGAGCAAATCGAACAGGGCAAAGCTTTTGCTGAGGATTGGAAATCCAAAAATCCCCGGCCTATTTCTTTCTTTCCAATGACACTTGACCCCTTGGATTCGTTTTGACTGTCCGGACGAACAACGCAAAGTGCGGTTTCATTTTTGGCTTAGTAGTCAGTTCCGAACCTCAGGCGTGCTGTAGGTACTAAGGCAGGCCAGCCCAGCAGCGATTGACTATGGTCAGTGGATAATGGGGCGGGCGTGTCGTAATAGCCCTATTTCACTTGGATATTTAATCGATTGGTTAGATTTATGAATTAATCTATCCGTCGGCAACTCGCAACTCGCAACTCGCAACTCGCAACTCGCAATTTGGTGGTGATAAGTTGGCCGGAATCTTAGATGTTATGCAATTACAAGGTGCGTGCTATTTTTACGGTTCGATGAATGGTTTTGGTGATTAAGTGATAAAGAACATTTTATTAGTAATGAGTGCAGTAGTTTTGTCCGGGTGTGGCTCCTTTGGGGCGGTGCTCATTCATGGTCCTACCTGCCCTTATCAAGGCGTTCACTTGGATTTATACGCAGCAACTGACTGGACTACGATTAAATATACCTACGGCGCTATTGTGCCATTAGCCATAATCGACGTGCCTTTCTCTTTTGTATTCGATACATTTAGTCTGGGATACGCCACCGGCGGTGATCTCTGTCCACGGGACTTTAAATAAACAGTAATCGCTATAGAGGAGACTGGGCTAGCTAGAACAGGGTGAAAAATTAAGCAGTTAGTCTACGCGCTAGCAAGCGTGCTTCAGCCAAGCAACTGGCCGCCAATGGGAGCTCGGAGTGAAGAAGTTGGCTGACGACAAAGCCGCATCTGACGAGGATCTTGTCACCGGTGTCCCGCGGAAAGCGCCCATAAAGATGGCATTCTGATCGTGGATCGGAAGGAGCAGCGGTCGTTGCTACGCCCCCCCCCATCATGGACGGTGGACAAACCAAGACTGAGGCGGGTCAGCTTGCACAAGCGCTGACATGGTAGGGACGCGGGACAAGGCTAAAAAAATAAAGGCACGGTTTTCCCGTGCCTTTTATATCTAGTGAATGCCCACCGGCTTGTCATTTTTGTCGTAGCAGATCGGGTATTCGCAATACCCACCGGCATTGAGTACTTCCAGTTCGTAGACCGCTGGCAGGTATTGCTGGAGCGCTGCTTTGGCCACTTTCTTACCATTGATAGTGCAGTCATCGTCGGCCTGGGGATTGCACCACGCTTCTTTGACTTCGATATGTTTGGTGGGTTTAGTCATGGGTTTGTTTTCAACCTGAGGCGCCGTATCGACAGGCTGGCCACGCGATGCGTTGGCATCTAACTGATAGGCGGCCATCGTATCTTTTACGTTGATCTGACTGATGCCGTGATCCAGTAAGAAGTCCCGAAGCGTTGTGCGGGCTTGAGCGTACGTCACCCCTTTGCCTTTTTTATTGGGCCCGCCGTCCATGCGATAGGCAATTGGGTAACCATCCTCACTTTCATAGATGTAATAGTAAATGGACAGGCTAAAACTCAGGTCTTGGCCGTACATGCCATAGACGCCTGCACCGTTAGCTACTCGGCAGGTGCCGCGCAGGCATTTGCCGCTGAGATGATTGCTGAAGGTGACGTTGCGCTGCTGTTGTGCATTCCACTGAGTGATGTTTCGCGGGAGGGTATACCAAGTGCAGCGGTAAAACTTCGCCCCGTACTGATTCTTCGCCTCTGCACAGGGAATGGCATACGGTAGATCATTCATGGTTTGTTCATTGGGCAGCATGGGTGGATACATGGACCCATAGTCGACCTCTGCTTGCGCGTTCAATGAGAGGGCGAGCGTCAAGTAGCCTGCCATGCTGAGTAGGGCTGATTTTAAGTTCATGGTTTCAACTCGGTAATGGTTGGAGATACAACGATTGGCTGTGTCGTCTGCTATTTCTTGTAAATAACTTTCAGTTTTTTATTGACGTAGTCTTTGATGATTTCGTAGTCGGGGTTGTAAGTCGCCAGCGTGTGGCCAGCACTGACCACGGTGGCAGCGGCGGCTAGGACGACACTGGCCGGTAACGACGCCGCACCCATCAGGGCACCCAACACACCGCCTTGCGCGAGCGCGCCTTTGGCATCGACTTTTATTCGGCACGTCAGCCCGAGGTGTTCGATGTGCGTTTCGATGTATTTGATGCCTGCATTAAAATTTCCTCTTAAGCCAATCACGTCGAACGAGGACCTGCGCTCAAGTAAGTGTTCGATCTGAGTGGTATCGATGCCGGTGACAATGGGTAACGTCATTCACGCATTCCGTTCAATGAGTAGATGGTTGATTTTGTTGATGGATATCAACCTTAGAGGTTGGGTCTCATCTGTTGTAGTCCTTCATGTCAACAGGGTGGTGCCCAACCATCTAGGTTGACTTGGAGGTGGTATGCCGAACACTGAGATGAACAAACTGGCTAGACGGGTGGGACAAGCAATTGCCAAGCAACGCAGTCGCAGTGGTTTGACCCAGGAGGAAGTCGCTGAGCGGCTGGGGGTGGGCAATGAGGCGGTATCACGCATCGAGCGCGGCATCGTGATGCCCAACATTGAGCGGTTGCTAGAACTGGCCGGCATCTTTGATTG
>NZ_JAHUWL010000033.1:0-13026 GCF_019219045.1 Pseudomonas sp. PDM25 | reverse complement strand
CGCGAAGAGGCCGCTACATTCAATGCAGATGTCGAATGTCAGACCGCCTTCGCGAGCAAGTCGGATCGCCGCACCGCCGCTCCCACAAGGTTTTTGGCAGGCAAAAAAAAACGGTGCACCGACCAAGCGCACCGTAAAGCCGTAGAACACACAACGAAGTGTTTGGTAAAAGCCGATCAGTCCAGCAGCGCCAATGCCTCGGCGGTGCATTCCTGAATGCGGGCCCAGTCGCCGTTCTTGATCCACTCGGGATCAAGCATCCAGCTACCGCCCACGCACATCACGTTTTTCAACGCCATGTAGCTCTTGATGTTGGCCGGACTGACGCCGCCAGTCGGGCAGAATTTCACTTCGCCAAACGGGCCGCCAAGGGCTTTGATAGCCGCGACACCGCCGCTGACTTCCGCCGGGAACAGCTTGAATCGACGATAACCCAGGCCGTAGCCTTCCATGATGCCGGAGGCGTTGCTGATGCCCGGCAACAGCGGAATCGGGCTGTTGACGCTGGCTTCCAGCAGGTCACGGGTGATGCCCGGCGTGACGATGAACTGCGAACCGGCCGCTTCGGCAGCCGCCAGCATGTTGCGATCGAGCACAGTGCCGGCACCGGTCACCAGCTCTGGACGCTGCTCGCGCAAAATCTGGATAGCCTTGAGGCCGAACTGCGAACGCAAGGTCACTTCCAGGGCTGTCAGGCCACCGGCCGCGAGGGCGTCGGCCAGCGGCAGGATGTCCTGTTCGCGAGCGATGGTAATCACCGGCAGGATCCGCGCCTTGGCGCAGAGGCTGTCGATCAGGGCAACTTTGTCCGCCATGGAAACGGTCGGGGATGGGGTTGTCATAGCGGCTGTTCCTTGGCTCATGGGCACCAGAAAATCTCTAACGTAGGTTGCAGAAACGCGCGAATCGGCATGGCGGCGACATCGTCACCGGCCAATGCGGCACTCAAAGTGGTCAGCTTGGACTGACCGGAAATCGATAGAACGGTGGTCTTGGCCGATGCCAGCAGCGCGCGACTCATGGTCAGGCGCTGATGCGGCACGGTCGGCGCCAGCATCGGGTAGCAACGACGTGTGCCGTCGGCTTTCAAGGCGTCGGCCAGGTTCGGGCTATTCGGGAACAGCGAGGCGGTGTGACCGTCGTCGCCCATGCCAAGTATCAGCACGTCGATTGGCGGCAACTCGGCGAGCAAGCGATCCGCCTGCTCGGCGGCCAGTTCAAGGTTGGCGGTGGCGCTGTACAGACTCAGGAACTGAGCCTTGGCCGCCGGGCCTTGCAACAGGTAACGCTTGAGCAGACCGGCATTGCTGTCGGCGTGTTCAACCGGTACCCAGCGCTCGTCGGCCAGGGTAACGACAACCTTGGACCAGTCCAGCGTCTGTTTGGCCAGGTGCTGGAAAAACGCCACCGGACTGCGTCCACCGGAAACCACCAAGGTCGCGGTGCCGCGCGCATCGATCGCGTCACTCAGTCGCTTGGCCACATTCAGCGCCAGGCCTTCGGCCAGCAACACCGGACTTTTGAACTCATGGGCGCTGACGCCCTGAGGCAGTTTCAATTCAGATATCGCCATACCACGACCTCCCGTCCCGCGTGATCAGAGCAATGGAGCTCATCGGTCCCCAGGACCCGGCCGCGTACGGCTTGGGTGCATCACCGGACTTCTTCCACCCGGCGATCAACTGGTCACACCACTTCCACGCGGCTTCGATTTCATCTTTACGGACAAACAGGTTCTGATTGCCGCGCATCACTTCCAGCAACAACCGCTCATAGGCATCGGGAATCCGTGCGCTGCGATAAGTGTCGGAAAAATTCAGCTGCAACGGACCGCTGCGCAGCTGCATGCCCTTGTCCAGGCCTTGTTCTTTGGTCATCACGCGCAAGGAAATGCCTTCGTCCGGTTGCAGGCGGATAATCAGCTTGTTGCTGATTTGCAGACGCTGCTCGGGAGCGAAGATGTAGTGGGACGGTTCCTTGAAGTGGATGACGATCTGCGACAGCTTCTGCGGCATGCGCTTGCCGGTACGCAGGTAAAACGGCACACCGGCCCAACGCCAGTTGCGGATATCGGCACGCAGCGCAACGAAGGTTTCGGTGTCGCTCTGGGTGTTGGAATTCGGCTCTTCCAGGTAACCGGGAACCGATTTGCCTTCGCTGTAACCGGCGATGTACTGACCGCGCACGACCTGAGTGGTCAGGCCTTCCGGGCTGATCGGCGCCAGCGCCTTGAGCACTTTGACTTTCTCGTCGCGGATGCTGTCGGCGGACAGGTCGGCCGGCGGGTCCATGGCGATCAGGCAGAGCAGTTGCAGCAGGTGATTCTGGATCATGTCCCGCAGCTGACCGGCCTTGTCGAAGTAACCCCAGCGACCTTCGATCCCGACCTTCTCGGCCACGGTGATTTCCACGTGGGAGATGTAATTCTGGTTCCACTGGGTTTCGAACAGGCTGTTGGCGAAACGCAGGGCGATCAGGTTCTGGACGGTTTCTTTGCCCAGGTAGTGGTCGATGCGGTAGGTGCGGTTCTCCGGGAAGAACTGCGCCACGGCGTCGTTGACCTTGCGCGAGGATTCCAGGTCCGAACCGATGGGTTTTTCCAGCACCACGCGGGTGTTTTCGGTCAGGCCGACCTTCGACAGGTTCTCGCAGATCGCGCCGTAAACGGCGGCCGGTGTCGCGAAGTAGGCAATCACCCGCTGCGCGCTGCCAGCCATTTCGGCCAGGGCGACGTAATCGTCAGCCTTGAGGAAGTCGACGTGCAGGTAACTCAGACGGGCCAGGAAGCGTTCGACCACGGCCTCGTCCAGCTCTTTGGCGCCGACGTAGCGGCGCAATTCGGAGGCGATGAACGCCAAATGCTGTTGCTCGCTGCCAGGCTCACGGGCCAGCGCGATAATCCGCGTGTCCTCGTGCAAGAGGCCTGCGCCATCGAGCTGATAAAGGGCAGGAAACAGCTTGCGCAGGGCCAGATCGCCGAGGGCGCCGAACAAGGCAAAGGTGCACGGTTCAACCGTAATCGAAGGCATGATGTTTGTTCTTTTATCAAGTTAAGCTACAAATACCTTTTTTCAAGGCATCACTCAAGGGAAAATGTAGTAATAACCACAACATTTTCGCAAAATACAGATTCCGAGTGGTGGACGGTCGGAGCCATCAGTAGGATAGGCCACCGTTACGGGCCCGATCAAAGTCCCAATTTGCATAGCCGGGGCCCTTATTTGCATTGCTCTCATGTTTGCGGAGCTAAGGAACATATATGGACCGCGTGCGAAATTTACTGGAACAGATCCAGAATCGCCTTGAAGACCTGAACAAGGCAGAACGCAAAGTCGCCGAAGTCATCCTGCTCAACCCAGAGCAGGCCACCCGGTTCAGCATCGCCGCCCTCGCCCAGGCCTCAAAGGTCAGCGAGCCGACGGTCAACCGTTTCTGCCGTTCGTTTGGCGTCAGCGGCTACCCGGAACTCAAGCTGCAATTGGCCCAGAGCCTGGCCAGTGGCGCCGCGTATGTCAGCCGTGCGGTGGAGGCAGATGACAATCCCGAGGCCTACACCAAAAAGATTTTCGGCAGCGCCATCGCCTCGCTGGACAGTGCGTTGCAGGCGCTTGACCCGAACCTGATCAGCCGCGCCGTCGACCTGTTGATCCAGGCCCGGCAGATCCACTTCTTCGGCCTCGGCGCCTCGGCCCCGGTGGCGCTGGATGCACAGCACAAGTTCTTCCGCTTCAACCTGGCAGTCACCGCCCACGCGGACGTGCTGATGCAACGCATGATTGCGTCGGTGGCGCACACCGGCGAGTTGTTCGTGATCATTTCCTACACCGGCCGTACCCGCGAACTGGTGGAAGTGGCGCGTATTGCCCGGGAAAACGGTGCTTCGGTGCTGGGCCTGACAGCCGAGGGTTCGCCACTGGCCAAGGCCAGCACCTTGAGCCTGAACATTCCGCTGCCGGAAGACACCGACATCTATATGCCGATGACGTCGCGGATTATTCAGCTGACCGTGCTCGATGTGCTCGCCACCGGCATGACCTTGCGCCGTGGCGTGGACTTCCAGCCGCATTTGCGCAAGATCAAGGAAAGCTTGAATGCCAGTCGGTATCCGATTGGGGATGAGTTTAATTAGTCCGATCTGAGTTCTTTGTCGCCTGATAAGCCGCCTTCGCGAGCAAGCCCGCTCCCACAGTGGATCTGCTTTGAACACAAATGCTGTGTCCACTGAAAATCTACTGTGGGAGCGGGCTTGCTCGCGAAGGCGATACCCGCAACACCATGGATCTTGAGCTAAACCCCAACCCGTGCCTGCAAACTCAAATGCGCCCTCTCCCCCGGCGCCAGGCTCAGGCTATCGGTCCCGCCACTCGCCGCTTCAACGCACACAAACTCCGAAATCTCATTCCAGCTCACCCCCAGCAACGGCCGCGAGCCCGGATGCCAGACCACCGTGTCCGCACTGTCTCCCGTATCGATGCACAACTCCCGCTGCCAGGCGTGGTCCTTGAGCTGTAATTCGCCGTCATGCTGGAACACCCGCTGACAGCCGCCCTCTACCCGCAATTCGCCTTCCTGATGACAAATCTGCCGGTTCAACTGGTCGTAACCCTGCGCTCCGTCGAGGCCAGACAGCGCTACCTCACCGACGTCACCAATACGCCAATAAGCGTGCAACGCCTGACTCAATTGGCACGGCAGGCTGTCCTGATGCTCGGTACTCAGGCGTAAATCCATGCGTTCGCCCAAGTGCGCGTGCAGGTCCACTTGCCAGTCGCACAACTGAAGTTGCCAGTGCAAGCGCACGCCATCGTCATCAGTGCTGCTGTCCAGTAGCTTCCAGTCGATCAGCCGTGCCCAGCCATGGGACGGCCAGGCGTTTTCGCTCGGATGACGGCCATACCACGGCCAGCACACCGGAACGCCACCACGAATCGCACCGACCTGCGGCCACTTCGCCGCGCACCAGAGCCAGGGCTTCTGACCCTTTGGCTGGAAGTGCAGCAACTGCGCCCCCTGCCGACTGAACACCGCCTGACACAGCGGATGGTCGATCACCAGCACGTCGCGCTTCTGATAGCGCTCCCACGCAAACACCGGACGTTCGCGCAAGGATTTGAAGAAGCGTTGTAGCGGATGCTCATGCATGTGCCACGGTCCTGAAAATCATGGGTGTACTCAATACGTGTGCCCAGTGAACCACTGTGGCGAGGGGATTTATCCCCGTTCGGCTGCGAAGCAGTCGTAAAACCAGAAAAACGCGATTTACCTGGAACACTGCGGTGGATGGTTTTGGGGCCGCTTCGCAGCCCAACGGGGATAAATCCCCTCGCCACAGGTTGCTTTGGCATACCACACAAAAAAAAGCGGACAGCCTGGGCTGTCCGCAAAAATGCGCACATAGAGAGGAGCTTATCGCAACAGCGTTAGAACACCGACTGAATTTTCAGGCCGGCGACCAGCGCGTTGTCAACTTCATCGACACCACCCGGGTGAGTGATGTATTGCAGGTTAGGACGCACGGTCAGCCAGTTGGTAACGTGGAAGCCGTAGTTGATCTCGTAGTTGTACTCGGTAGTACGCAGCGGCGAGAACAGTGGATCCTCGTACTCGGTAACACCATTGGAGGCGTTGACCAGTTCAGCGTTTTTCTTCACGTCATCGTTGACATGGATGCGGGCGAAACCGATACCGACGTCATCTTTTGGACGTGCATCGAACGGGCCCTTGTACACAAACATCAGCGACTGGTAGTTGTCGACGAAGTTGGTGTCCTTGTCGTGGAACGTGGCGTTGGCTGCGATGTTCAGACCACGGCTCTTGTCACCGTTGTGGTCGGTCAGCTGTTGCTGCGCCACGAACCAGTAACCGTGCTTGCTATCGTGGCTGCGATAGGCGTTACCGCTGGTGGCTGCATCATTGCCGTCGGCATCCTTACGGACGTCATCGGCATTGGCCGTGCTTTTGTAGTAACCGACACGGTATTCGCCGGGCAGGTTGTTAGGGGTCGGCGACCAGACCAGTTCGACCGGCAGGACGGTGCCAGCAGTCCCACTGCCGCTGAGCTTGAAGCCGTTACCGTGCTCCAGTTGCGACGGGTTCTGGTTGTACGCGCCGATCTGCGCATAGAACTCAGGCGAGATGTTGTACTTCACGCGAACCGCAGCCTGCATGACCGGCCAGTTGTACCAGATGTTGGTCGCCCAGTTACCCGCCTGGGAACCGCAGAACGCCAGGTTCTGGAACTCGCACGGGAAGGTGTTGAAGTCTTCGCCTTCGCCGAAGTAACCGGCTTTGACGTCCAGTTTGCCGTCGAGGAACTGGTGTTTGATCCACAGTTGGGTCAGGCGGACCATATGGCCACGGCCGTAGACTTCCTGAGACGAACTCAAGGTGCCGGCACGCGGATCGCCGACACGGTCATTGGAGATGTTCTGACCATTACGGTTAGTGAGCTGGATCTTCGCCTGGGTGTTATCCCAGCCCCACAGTTTTTGCAGGTCCAGTGCCACGCCGAGGCCAAACTGGTCGGCGTAACGCGCAGTCTTGTCGTCGTTGTAGCCGCCGTGGAGGTTGGCGCCCACTTCACCGACGTAGTCCATCTTGATGTCGATACCCTGCTCGATCAGCCTGGTCCGCTCGCCCCCCCAATCACCGGTCATCCATTCGGAATCGGCGCTGAACGCGTCAGCCGCGTGTACGCTACCGGCCAACATCATTGCCGCAACGGCTGACAACTGGCAGATAAGCTGAGCGTTGTTGTTCTTCTTCATCCCTACATCCTCGTTTTATTGTTATTAACTGTTTTTATCTAACGCGGTGACATCTGGTGCGAAGAGCGACAGGCCGCCCACCGCATATCCCCCTGTGGGAGCGGGCTTGCTCGCGAATGCGGTGTATCAATCGACATCCCTGTTGAATGTCAGACCGCCTTCGCGAGCAAGCCCGCTCCCACATTTCTGATCTTCAGCGACCTTTGAATTGTGCGACGTTCGCAGACCGGGTTTCGGCTTGCGGCTGACCGGCCACCCCCAGGCGCTCCCCGGTCTTGGCATCGAACAACAGCACTTTCGATGGATCGAATTGCAGGGTCAGGGTCTCGCCCACGGCCGGTGCAACGTCCGGCGCCAGACGGCAGCAGACTTTGGTTTCGTTGAGATTGACGAACACCAGGGTGTCGGGACCGGTTGGCTCGGTGACCTGGACTTCGGCGCGAATGATCGGCAAACCATTCGGCTCGCTACCCGCCAAGACGATCTGCTCCGGGCGCATGCCGAGGATCACTTCACGGTCTTCAAGACCGGCGTCCTGCATGCCCAACGGCAATTCGCAGCGCGCCTGACCGCTGTCGAGCAGCGCCAGCAGACGACCGTCCTTGCGCTGCAAACGCAGGGGGATGAAGTTCATCGGCGGCGAACCGATGAAGCTCGCCACGAACAGGTTGGCCGGGTTGTTGTAGATGTCTTTCGGCGTACCGAACTGCTGGATGATCCCGTCCTTCATCACCGCCACTTTGTCGCCCAGGGTCATGGCTTCGATCTGGTCGTGGGTCACGTAGACCGTGGTGGTTTTCAGGCGCTGGTGCATCAGTTTCATTTCGGTGCGCATCTCGACGCGCAGCTTGGCGTCGAGGTTGGACAGCGGTTCGTCGAACAGGTAAATCTTCGGCCGCCGCGCCAGGGCACGGCCCATCGCCACGCGCTGTTGCTGGCCACCGGAGAGCTGACCGGGTTTACGGGCGAGCAAATGTTCGATCTGCAACAGCTTGGCCACGCGAGCGACTTCTTCGTCGATTTCGGCAGCTGGCATTTTGCGAATCTTCAGGCCGAACGCGATGTTGTCGCGCACGCTCATCGTCGGGTATAGCGCGTAGGACTGGAATACCATGGCGATGTCACGATCTTTCGGGCTCATGCCGCTGATGTCGGCGTCATCCACCAGGATCGCGCCGCCGCTGATGTTTTCCAGACCGGCGATGCAGTTCATCAGCGTGGATTTACCGCAGCCCGACGGGCCAACCAGGATCAGGAACTCACCATCATCGATCTTCAGTTCGATGTTTTTCAGGGTGTCCGGCAAACCGGCGCCGTAGGTCTTGTTGACGTTGCGTAATTCGAGAGTTGCCATTGTTCTACCCCTTGACCGCGCCGGACGTCAGCCCACGCAGGAAATACTTGCCAGCGAAAATGTAGACCAGCAGTGTCGGCAGCCCGGCGATCATCGCGGCGGCCATATCAACGTTGTATTCCTTGGCCCCGGTGCTGGTGTTGACCAGGTTGTTCAGGGCCACGGTAATCGGCTGGGCATCGCCACTGGCGAAGACCACGCCGAACAGGAAGTCATTCCAGATCTGAGTGAACTGCCAGATCAGGCAGACCATCACGATCGGGATCGACATCGGCAGCAGGATCTTCCAGAAAATCGTGAAGAAGCCCGCGCCATCAAGGCGTGCAGCCTTGACCAACGCATCCGGAATGCTCACGTAGTAGTTGCGGAAGAACAGTGTGGTAAACGCCAGGCCATAGACCACGTGCACCAGCACCAGGCCGGTGGTGGTGTTGGCCAGGCCGAACTTGCCGAGGGTGAACGAGGCTGGCAACAGCACGGTCTGGAATGGCAGGAAGCAGCCGAACAGCAGCAGACCGAAGAACAGTTGCGAACCCCGGAAGCGCCACATCGACAGCACGTAACCGTTCATGGCGCCGATGAAGGTGGAGATCAGAACCGCCGGCACGGTGATTTTCACCGAGTTCCAGAAGTAGCCGCCGACCACGTCCCACGCCTTGATCCAGCCGATGCCGTCAATCACTTGCGGCCAGCTCAGCAGGTTGCCGGTGCGGATATCTTCCGGGGATTTGAAACTGGTCAGCAGCATCACCACCAGCGGGATCAGGTAGATCGCGGCGGCCAGCAACAGCGTGGCGTAGATGGCGATTCGGCTGAAGCTCAAGGCTGGTTTGCCGAGTTGATTACTCATGGCGTTTGCCTCGCAATTCGGAGTACAGGTACGGCACCAGAATCGCCAGGATCGCGCCCAGCATCATCATGGCGCTGGCCGAACCAATGCCCATCTGGCCACGGCTGAAGGTGAAGGAATACATGAACATCGCGGGCAGGTCGGACGAGTAGCCCGGGCCGCCAGCGGTCATTGCCGCCACCAGGTCGAAGCTCTTGATCGCGATGTGCGCGAGGATCATGAAGGCGCTGAAGAACACCGGGCGCAGGCTCGGCAACACGATTCTCAAATAGATGGTCGGCAGGCTCGCACCGTCGACTTGCGCGGCACGGATGATCGATTGATCGACACCCCGCAGGCCGGCCAGGAACATCGCCATCACAAACCCGGAGGCTTGCCACACGGCGGCGATCACCAGGCAATACACCACGCGATCCTGATCCACCAGCCAGTCGAGACGGAAGCCTTCCCAGCCCCAGTCACGCAGCATCTTGTCCAGGCCCAGCCCTGGGTTGAGCAGCCATTTCCACGCGGTACCGGTGACGATCATCGAGAGCGCCATCGGGTACAGGTAAACGGTGCGGATGAAACCTTCCTTGCGAATGCGCTGATCCAGCAGCACCGCGAGGAACACGCCGAGCACCAGGCTGATGCCGATGAACATGCCACCGAAGACCGCGAGGTTTTTGCTCGCGACCCACCAGCGATCGTTGTCCATCAGGCGGATGTATTGCTGCAGGCCGACCCATTTGTAGCTCGGCATGAAGCTCGAATTGGTGAAGGACAAAACGAATGTCCAGATGATGTAACCGTAAAAACCAACCAGGACGATCAGCATGCTTGGCGCCAAAACCAGTTTGGGGAGCCAGCGCTGCAGTGCGTCGAACGGTGAGGCTTTGCTGAAAACCGCCACAGAGCTCATCGGGATAATCCAGGTGAAGAGAAATGAAATCCGCACGGCGATCCCTTGTGGGAGCGGGCTTGCTCGCGAAAGCGGTGTGTCAGTCGACATCCATGTTGAATGTCAGTCCGTCTTCGCGAGCGAGCCCGCTCCCACATGGGGACACGCGGTGTCAGGGATTACTGGGCGGCTTTGACGGCCGATGCCAGTTGCTTGCTGGCCGTCGCCGGATCAGCATTCTTGTCATTCATGAAGTTGGTCACCACATCGAAAATCGCGCCCTGCACGGCCAGGGAAGTGGCCATGTTGTGCGCCATGCTCGGTTGCAGGCCGCCAGTCTTCTCGTCTGCAAGGAAATCCTTGGCCGCCGCTTGAGCGCAGGAATCGAAGCCCAGACCGCTCATGTCGTTAAGCATGTCGGTACGCACCGGGATCGAGCCTTTGTTGATGCTGAAGACTTTCTGGAAGTCTTTGCCCAGCGCGACCTTGGCCAGGTCTTGTTGAGCGGCGATGTCACCTTTGCGATCGGCCTTGAGCTTGAACACCGCCAGGGAATCGATGTTGTAGGTGAAGGCTTTTTCGGTGCCCGGGAATGGCACGCACTGGTAGTCCTTGCCCGCTACTTTCTTGGCAGCGGTCCATTCGCTCTTGGCCCAGTCGCCCATCATCTGCATACCGGCCTTGCCGTTGATGACGTCGGCGGCAGCGATGTTCCAGTCACGACCGGCGCGGTTAGGATCCATGTAACCGGTGAGTTTTTTCAGCTCGGCGAACGACTTGGTCATCTCGGCGCCCGAGAGGGTTTTCTGATCCAGGTCTACCAGGGCTTTCTTGTAACCGTCAGCGCCCATGACCGAGAGCACCACGTCTTCAAACACGGTGCTGTCCTGCCAAGGCTGGCCACCGTGGGCAAGCGCAATGAAGCCGGCGGCTTTGAGCTTGTCGCCGGCGGCATAGAATTCTTCGAGGGTAGTCGGGGCTTTTTCGATCCCGGCTTTCTTGAAGACTTCCGGGTTGATCCACAGCCAGTTGACGCGGTGAATGTTCACCGGCACGGCGACGTAGTCACCTTCGTACTTGACGGTGTCGGAGACTTTCTTCGACAGCAGGCCATCCCAGCCTTCGGACTTGGAAACCTCTTTGAGGGTGTCGGTGCTGAGCAGGCCAGTGCTGCCCCACTCCTGGATGTCCGGACCTTTGATCTGTGCAACGCCCGGCGGGTTGCCGGCGACGGCGCGGCTTTTGAGTACGGTCATGGCAGTGGAACCGCCGCCACCGGCGACTGCGCCGTCCTTCCAGGTAAAGCCGTCTTTTTCGACTTGGGCCTTCAGGACATCGACCGCAGCCTTTTCACCACCAGAGGTCCACCAGTGAACGACTTCCACCGAACCTTTGGAATCGGCAGCAAGCGTACTCAGCGGGAATGCAGACAGGGGAAGCAGTGAAGCGAGAGAAATGACAGTAGCGAGGCGAGAAATCGCATTCATCTAGTAGTACCTTTCTTGTTGTTATGCATGCAAGTCTGGTGCTTGCGCTGCATAGGATTCTAAACAGGAGTGATCCCTTCGCAGGTAACGAAGGGACGTTCGAATGTCACCACATGGTTACACAGGAGCGCTCTGGGATAACTGTGCCAGGGCAGTCGCCATGCTTGGCGCCAGAGGCAACCGCGGGATCAGTACGGCTTGCCAGGCGTGATAAAGGTCGGGTTTGCCCGCCCAGATATCGGCGCTCGGGCGGTTCTGCGGATCGAGCTCGTGGCGCCAGCTACCGCTTTCGCGATCGATGAAATGGCTGTCGCAGAATTCCCAAAACAGTCGATACCAGCGTTCGTATTGCGCATCGCCTGTGCGTTTAAGCAGCGCGCTGGCGGCGGCGCTGGCTTCGCAATGGGTCCAGTGCAGGCGATGGCGAACCACGGCGCGATTGTCCCAGTCGAGGGTGTAGACAATCCCCGGCGCCCCGTCGACATCCCAGCCGTGACGGCAGTTGTGGTCGAAGAGTTTTTGCGCGTCGCTGGCGAGCCAGCCCGGCGTCAGCATCCCGGCCTTAACCCGCGCCGCTTCGAGATGCAGTATCAGCCGGGCCCATTCGAAACCGTGACCCGGCGTGGTGCCGTAGGGGCGAAAACCATCGGCCGGGTTGTCGTGGTTGTATTCGCGCAAGGGTTGCCAGTCGCGGTCGAAATGCTCGACCACCAGGTAATCGTTGGCAGCGGCGTGACCGTGGATGACGCGCTCGACGATGCGCTGGGCGCGGATCAGCCAGCGGTTGTCGTCAGTGACATCCGCCAACGCAAGAAAGGCTTCGGTGGCGTGCATGTTGCTGTTGGCGCCGCGATAGCTTTCCTCTTCACTCCAGTCGCGGTTGAAGGATTCGCGCATCGCGCCCTCCTCCTCGCTCCAGAAATGCCCGTCGATGATGTGGATGGCATCGTCGAGCAAGGCCTGCGCGCCGGGACGCTGCGCGACAACCGCAGAACTGGCGGCCAGCGCGACAAAGGCGTGCAGGTAAGCGGCTTTATCGGTGTTGCCGTCACGGTGCTCGGGGGCCGCGAACCAGCCGCCATGTTCGGCGTCACGCAATGGGCCGCTGAGGGCTTTGACGCCGTGATCCACCAGCTCGGCGAAACCCGGCAAGCCCTGAATGTGGGCCATGGCGAAGCTGTGGGTCATGCGCGCGGTGTTCATGGTTTCGGCGTGGCCGTTGGCTGGCAGGCAGCCCTTTTCATCAAGATTGCCGAAACCTTCAGGAAGCGTTGAAGCCTTGGCAAACGCCAGCAGGCGCAGGCCTTCGGCGGCGAGCCATTGCTGATGGGCGGGTGCGTTCAGCCAACTGCTGAAAGCGGGTTGGAAGGTGTCCATGGGATGCCTTTTTTTGTTGTTATGACTGGGGGCAGTCTAAACAACGGGCGGTGGCTGGCTTGTAACGAAGGGGGCGAGTGATGTCACCGAGTTGTGACATTCAGCCTGAGGAATGAGTTGAAAGGTCTGACGCCTTCGCGAGCAAGCCCGCTCCCACAGTGGATTTGTATACGACGCAAATCCGCTGTGGGAGATTCTATGGTTGAGGGAAAGCCCTCAACTGGCTTTTGGCTGATATTCGCTTTGCCCTTTCAGCAAGGCGAATACCACCCGAGCAAGCTTGCGAGCCAGCATCACCAGCGCCTGAGTGG
>NZ_JAHUWL010000032.1:0-15325 GCF_019219045.1 Pseudomonas sp. PDM25 | reverse complement strand
ATCTGTATTACTACCAGACAGTTCAGCTCAGGCTGCGAGTCGAGCGAGTCTTCGATGATCTTGACCGGATGACGGCGGAGCATGAGCGTAACCCGATATTTGATCACCTCCTTGGCTACATCTGTGCAGTGGAGCAGGGTGATGATCGGGGCTATCACATCCATGCGGCTTACTTCTTCAATGGTAATGAGGTGTGCAGGGATGTCTACAAGGCTCAGCAGATAGGTGACTTGTGGGCGCGGATTACGCAAGGCCAGGGTTACTTCGACAGCTGCAATCACGACAAGGAAGAAAAGTACGGTAAGAAGGAGCAGGAGCAGGGCAAGGCAGAGGAGCAATACGAGCTGGGTATCGGCATGATCTTTCAGAGCGATCCGGAGATTCGTCCCCATGTCCATTACGCGATGTGCTACCTGGTCAAGGATGCTCAGCACGTGCGTCTCAAGCCCATGGGGGCGAAGTGTTTGCGTAAAGGTGCGTTGCGCAGGCTAGCTGTCTGAGATGGCTACGCACTCATGATTGAAACGGGCCCTTCATTGCGCAGCACTTGGAGAAGTTGTACCAGACGCTGCAATACGCTTTGAATGACTACGCCCGAGTATTTGCCTTCAGGTCTAGCTTGAGATTGCCTCATGGCCAGGACCTACCTGGCGATGCTATGACCAGTAGGGTCATACCGCGCTTCAGGGGCTCGCTGGAGGCGCAGATCAATCATGATCGTCAGTGTGCTGGTAGATTGAGTCGATCGGCCCATGACAGCTGTGTCAGGCTCTTCTGGGTGAGGGGGCTTGGACAGGAGGGTCTACCGCATTACCACCGCATTGAGTTGCTCAATTGTGATGCTTATCGCTCTGTGGGCCGTATCGGGCCTGAGCGTACGAACCTGTACAGCCGTCTCGTTAACGAATTGCATATCCCCAGAGCGGCCACGTTCCACCTGACTCGGCAGAACTACCTTGGTCAGGACGAGTTCTTTCGTCGGTCGAGCTACTTGTGCAAAGCCGCGACTAAGCACTATGGCGATGGTCAACGTGGCTGTGGCGGTAGTCGGTGTCGAGAGGCGGTTTGTAGATCGCTGGTGCAATTGGGGATATTACGTCTGAGAGAGTCGACATGGTCCTTGGGCGAGCTCATCACTGCTGTGAGCGGGCCTCGAGCGGTGTTGGGAAATGAATAGTGGAAGATGCTGTCCTGCACCGACCAACCGTACTTAAGTTTGTTAGTATCCCGCCATTGTGGGCAAAGCAAAGGATTATTACGGGCCGCCTCAATGGAGCGATACGTCTCACCACGAACAGGAAAAGGCCCTTGTCCCGAGGTTTTACCGGTGTTATCGCTGCAATGGTCTTATCCAGCCTGATGTTTACCAGCGCGTGGCCAGCCTGATCGATACGCGAGGAAGCGGCGGGTTGTCATGTTGCGTTAACTGTTGGCTCAAGACGGTACAGTCTGAGCGACTCAAATAATCGCGGTTGCACTGGAGAGCGCTTCGTCAGCTTGTGGCGGGTGACAGCTTTAGACGGCTGGTGAAGCGTTCTACCAGTACAACTGTAGGATCGATAGTCAGGCTCATGCACGGCGACGAACGCTGACTTAGGTAGGGATGCCATGAAAACGATAGCACTTATCTGCTCGTTGACCCGGGGATTCCTACCTATTTCTGCTGTGCGTCCCATGCCGATAGATCGCAGGCTCAAAAGTTTGAAACTGAATGGATATCCCTGCAAACGCCACATTCCACCTCTCTCAGGATGATTCGGAGGAGATGGATCGATACTTCCATCGGGTGAGTTACCTCTGCAAGGCTGAGACCAAGGAGTACGGTCAGCGATGCCGTGCGTTTGGTTGTAGCAGGGGATAATGAGCCCTGTATAGGGCTCCATGATCGAACGGGGGGAGTGTTTTGCCCTGTTCCATCGAAGCCCTTAGGTCTGTATTTGCCACTCACTGTAGGCAGCTATCGGCCCAGAAGCAGACATTCGATGTGCCTGAGAACTCAGGAGCGATTCAGATACAGATAGGAGTTGGATTGCAGGATTCAGTCTGGGGGCTGGGGAACGGCTTTAACCTGAGGCGTCTTCTTTCTAGGCTTCTGAGTTTTTGGGGACATTGATGAAGGTGGTTTGAGATTCCCTGGAACTCGAAAAACGACGAGATGACGAACAATTTCGCTACCTTCTGGTACTACGGACTCATACCAAACGCACTCCTCGAGACTAGGTGGTGGTCCGTCGCGCTCAGCGATTTCCAAGACTCCCAAGAAGCCGAGCTTCACATTAGTGTTTTGGTAGCTGACGGCTTGATTGCAATAGCCTTTCGCTGATGTTCGATCGAGATGCCCATGGTGCCGTTTCATCTCAAAGACGATACGGAATGCACCGAAGGTAACGTAAATGTCTGCTCGCCCTGTCGCGACCCCTTCAACCTCCGTCTTGATGTCGGCGTGAGGGTAGTTGCCGCATAGCCATTGCCACAAGTCTCTTTGCAGGTTGAATTCAGTTGCATCGGGGTCGCGTAGATACTTACCCAGCTCTTGTAGTTCTTTGAGTCCGGCGTCTTGACGGTTGTGGCAAAAGAGGAGTACTTGCAGGAGCAATTCATCGAAGTGATCACGGACTTCGCCTTCGTAGTCCTGGCAACGTCCTAGATTATCGGAAGTATTTTTGAGGAGTCGCTGAACAATTGGATTGCTGATGTCTCGGGTAGTGAAGCGACGCTGGCTCAATGCTATTTCAACAGTGCGCAGTGCCTCGCCTGACCATTCCGATGGTAGCTCAGTGCTTTTGAGTAGCTCACAGAGAATGGGGTAATTTCCTTCCGTCATTAAACCATCCAATGAGGCGTTGATCTCCGACATTTGTGTGACACGGTGGCGTAACGCACTCGCGGTGCTCTGTTGATCAGGATCCCAGTTGGAACCGGACAATAGATCGTCAAGATGGGCTAGTTGACCTCGTTCCTTTACGAAGCTGGATTCTATTCGTGGTCTAAGGAGCTGGCCGAGCCCCCCCGTGGTACTGAGGGAACGGTCTGCGTCATACACCGCCAGCAGGTTCTCGATGACAGACCAGGCTTTGAGCCAGCTAGGGCGTGTCAGATCCTTGGCAGCTTGTTGAACTGACCTCGTCAGACGCACCCATTGAATTTCTCGATCCGTTCTTCCAACTAGCCATTCTGGGAGTAATTGGTTTCCCAGTTGACGGTTGTGATCGGAAACGGATTGGATGAGGGTATCAACGCTGCCGCTGATTAGATGTCCCGCCGTTCCTATGGAGAAACCTTGAATAATGTCGATCACGGCTTCGTATGCAGCTGCGTCAGCGCGATCTTCATCTGCTAGTCGAGCATCGCGAAGAAGACCTTTCGCTGTATCCAAATACATTAGTACTTGGTCATAGACTTCAGAATTCAGAGCCTGAGAGATCCTGGCAAGGGCTAGTTCAAAAGAAGCTTCGCCTTCGGCGTCCTCTACTGTTCGCAGATTATCCAAAGTTGTAAGCAGATCCTCCTCCGCCCAAATGTGGAAAGCGGCCCCGGCCAGCTTTGCAGCGTGTTGTGCAAACAATCCGTCTGCGCTAGGGGTGATGCACGCTAGGATCTTCAGCGGGATGAGTTTGGAGATAGCGCCTGTAAGGGCAAGTCGAAATAACGCCTCCAGCGAATAGGCCGCGATTAATGCCTGTTTGGTGGTTGATTGCATTTCGATACGCTTTTCCAGCACACCCGCCAGTTGCGTGCGCACTCGACTGCGGAGTGCGATGTCATGGATTACCGTATCGGTAGCGGCGCGCAAAGCAGATGGGTCTTGACCTTCGGCAAAGCCTCGCAGCAGCAACTTGTCCAGTTCGGAAGAATCTTCCGGTGAGGAGTTGCTTGTCAGTTGGGCGATCACATCAAGATAAGGAGCTGCAACCAGGATGTCAGCCTGATCCATGAGAGATTTGAGGCCGCCGAACGAAGCAATGGTTAATGGTGCATCCGTCTGTAGATGCACTTCAATGACGCTCAGAACAGTCGAACTCTTACCAGACATAGCCGCCTTCCGGCGCGACGCGGCATTGTTTGTCCCCAAGCGCTGAGATCACTGCAGGTGCATTCGCACTGGCTACAAATATCTGTAAGCCCGTGGTTTCGCCGGCGACACGCCGAAGTTCGCTGAGCAGTTTGGCTAGGTCACGGTCGCTGGTCTCTTCAGAGCCTGGAGAGTCAATGATCAGCAAGCCGGGATGTCGGCCGACGCCGAGTTTTTGGCCAACTCGCAGTAACGCAATGGCCGTGGCGATACGCAGTCTGAGGCGTTCACCAGTCGTAAGTTTGCTGAACCACGATCGTTGGCCGCCTTTGAGTACGCTCATTCTTGCATCAGACCCAAGGTCAACTGCCTCCAGCCCGAGCGCACCAAATTCGTTGGCAAGGCGAAGTATTTCTTCGTTGAGCGCATCCATAAGCTCACCTTTGCTGGCATCAAAAGCTTTTTTGGCTTCCTTTAGTGCGATATCGATCAATGAAGCATCGCGGGGCGGTTCTGGAGCAGGGGCGTTAGCAGTGTATTCTTGTAGAGCACCTTCGAGTCGAGCTACAACAAGTTCTGCTTCCCGTTGTTGTCGAAACGGGTTGCTGGCGCTCACCGCTGCCAGTTTTGCCTGAGTAGAGACCAGTTTTTCTACTGCCAGTTTTGCCTCTCTCTGAGCCTCCTTGGCATTCTCCTTCGCCTCTCGGAACGCTTGTCTGGAGGCTTTGGCACGGGATTCTGCGGCTTCAAGTGCGTCCGAGCTATCGTCCTGCTGATCATGGGTTATTGGTTCGGAACAGAGAGAACAACTCAAGTCTGTGGTTTCGCGTTTTATCCGCTCTTTGGGTACAGATTTTTCGCAGCGAGGGCAGCAACTCGGCTCTAGGCCATTGAAGAAAGCGGTTGTTATGACGTTCTCACGTAGATCTCTGAGTGCACGCTCGTCTTGGTCTGCAATGCTTCTCAACGTGGCGAGATCTAACTCCGCACGGGTAGATAGCTGCTCTAAGTTTGCTGCTAGTTTGGACTGCTCAGTTAGGTCGAGAGCTAGTCGATCTAATGACTCTGCCGTTGCGCTGTTATCAGCTGCTGATGAGAGTTTGAGGCGCGCGTTATCAAGCTGTTTAGTAATACGCTCCCTTGAGTCAGATGCTCGATCATTTCGGACTGAGTGGTTTCGGTTCGCGTAGGTAAGCTGTTGCTCCACTTCTTTTTTCGCTGTTCCAGCCTGCATAACAGTACTGGCCCAAGGCAGGCCTATGTAGAGTTGAAGCATGCGTCCAGGTAGTCCCGCCATGAGGACATCGCCTAATAGGGCTTTGTGGTCTCCTCCAAAGTAGAGTGCGCCGGAAAGGGCTGTCCATCCGTGGGATACCGTAATCCCGCCCTCATCGTTGTCTTTTCGGGAAGAGATAGGCTCAAGGTCAAAGGTGCTCATCATGAATCGAGACATTGCAGCAGCGAACCCTTCGTCGCTGCTGAATCGGTCTACATCATCAAATGTTCCATCGGGGCGCAACCTTTTCAGGGCCCCGTTGGGTTTTTTGCCCAGCACCTCAAATTCGACAGCGTACTGACGATCATCCAACTTGAAGGAGACGTTTACCCAGGACAGCCAGCTTCGTACATCATCCTGAAGCGCTTTGGCGTCCCCTCGCAGGCTCCACAGAATGATTTCAAGCACACTTGATTTGCCGACCAAGTTGGATTGTCCCGAGCTGCCGTGACTGGCAACTGCCCAGACTCCTGTGCCCAGATTGGACCAGCTAAAGTCAATTGAGCCCTTGAACTTTCCTTGCTTTTCGCCTTTGAACGCCACATCTGAAATCGTTAGGGTGGGGGTCGGGCGCGCTGGCCGATCTCCGAAGATTCTGCGTTGCTGAAGCATTGCTTCTGCTTCTGCAATTGGCAGGCCGGCGCTATCGGCGACCGTCTCAATCCAACTCATGGTCATGCAGCATTTCCTTGCAGTAGTACGTCCAGACGAATGCGAACACGTTCTGTAATAGGAGCGATGACATGCTTGAGTTCGGTGTCGGCGTACTCGGCCTGAAGGTATTGGCGATCTTTGAGGGCCTTGCCGCCCGTATCGCCAGCGACCCTGGCGACGACTGTTGCTCGGTCTCTATACCAGGCGAGTTCTTCAGCCATCGCCGATAGTGCTTTCATCGCATCCCGGCCTTTGGTGGTAAGTAGGTAGATGTGCTCTTGTACGTTGCCTGGAGTGCCTTGGCGTTTGATCCTGATGAACTCAGCTGCCCGAAGAATGGACAACGCGTTGTCCAGCGGCTCGAAGGCGCCAAATAGAAAACGAACCATTGGAAGACGGCGCAAATCGGGTTCGCGGGAATCAAGTATCTGTTGCGCCAGTTCTATTGAATTTGGGTCGCCAGTTGCCTCGAACTCATTCAATAGTTCGTTGGCAAGATAATCGGGGTTCCGCATCCAGAAATCCAAAGCCTGGAGGCGAGATTGGGCACGGAGGGTTGCTACAACATCCGGCCCCCAAGACGAGTCAATTACTTGCGTAGACGCCGCATCTATACAGGCGAGAAGGCGTACTGCACTCTGGCGATCACTCGCTGCTGGAAAGGTGCTCAACGGACTATGCTCCCAAGCACACTGGGTACTTCAATGTCACTGTGCATAAGAGTCCCTGCCTATGCCATCTTTGATAGGAAGGCACATTAACATCATTCTGGCGTAGGTTGGCAAGTGGGTAATTGCACAGACTTGCCCATCCATTTGCATTCGACATCAGCAGCCATTTGCATCGGATTTGACCATCATGCTTCGTGGCCATGACGGGCAGAGAACAGCCAGAAGCGGTCATCAAGTATCTGGGAAATCCGGGGCTATTCATGCCGACGCAGCGGGCGAGTCATATCGCGGAGCTGCTACCGCATAAGTGGCAACCGGTTTAGTTGAGCAAGATGGGATGCCAAAGGCCAAGCATGGCCCAGACACGCTAGAGTCTAGGCTTCCTTAAGAAGCTGGCACTAATGGCAAAGGGCCCTGCGGAGCCCTTTTTTCTTTGAAGACGGCTTGCTCCAAATGTTTCGCTAGATGAGCAAGGAGAAGCCTATCCATAGCGTTTAGGTCACTTGCAGCCCCTAGCCCCTGCGTTTCGACACTTTCTTCGACCCATGCGCGCCATAAAGATCATCGCCACCGTCGGAAGAACTATCTGCAAGCTGAGATAGAATATCGATCGCTTGCTCAAGCTTGAGCTTATTGGCTTGGCTCAACCCAGTAGATTGGTATCTATCTCTCTCTGCCCCCCCTTGATATCCATTATCGTGGCGACTCATAGGCTGCTGTTTTAAGCCGTAGCTAAAGCTCGCCTTGACCATCGGAAGTAGCTCAACCTCGACCACACCCACCTGACCAAATTTCTTGGATAAGCTTGCAATACCACTACGCTCTAGGGCCTTGAGTTCTTCATAACAAATATCGGAAGTCGGAGGAGAGAGTCGTTCCTCAACTGAAGCAATATCTCGATAAATCCTAAAACCGAGTCCACCTAGACCAGCCATGATCTCGTTGGGCGACTGAAGTCCTGCATAGAGCGCATACCAGAATACTACTTCAGGGGTAGCTGAATGTTTGAGCAGCTCCATATGTTCCAATGATCCAGGTGCTACTTGAGTTGCGATAAAGGCACAAGTCGCTGCCAATGTTTCATTACGAGGTGACGAGCTGGCGAGGTTTAGAGCCTCTTGAAGATACGTGCCTCTCTCTTCTCTCGTAGACTGAGAAAGCGCTTCTAAACTGATATCGAAGCTGAGGGATGTCGACAATCGACGCCAGTAGTCTTCAAGTGAATGTTTGCTCTTGCTATTGAGTACATAGGCCAGATTGGCCGCGTCACTCGATGGTGGTAGCCCGTAGGACAATTGCACGTACGTGCTCAGTACACCAACCTCTGCAGAAATGATTGAGCGAAGGCCTTCCGATGGCGATTGAGCATTGATCATTCCGTAGGTATCAGACCATCTAGCTATGATCCTATCGAAATTCCGCTCTCGGGTTTGAGCAGTTACAGCTTTGCCCCACGCATAACCCAATGTTCGCTTGCACGCAGCGGAGCTAAGCTGTCTCACGCCCAATCTCCCGTCTGAATGCATAGTCGCCTCTGCCATTGAAACAGCCACAATGGCAGCAATGGAGCAGTCGGATAATTTCATCTGCGACTTGAGAAAATAACTTTCTGCGTCGCTGGACAACACCATGCGACTGAATGCTGATATCGGCGTTGGCGCAGTCGGACTAGCGTTTATAGCCATGGAAATGAAGGTCAGCACGCTTTCAGAAGCCGCGATCACGCTTGGAAAAAAATAGTCGGCTGACGGTTCCTGAGCCCAGTAGGCACTCACGACGTCATCATCATCATCAGCAATCGTCTGAGCAAAAGACGATCGGCGGGCTTTATCAAGTATTTTTTTATTACTTCCTAACCAAAACTCAACAAAGTCACGCTTGGAAAATTTTAAATGCCACATAGTTAATTCCCAAATATGCTTTTTCTGGTGACTATTTTTGGAGTTTCGACAACAGACCTGCAAGCTGACTCAAAGTAACCCGGTACGCTTTCATGCCAATAGCACGTGAGCGCTGTTTTGGCACGCGTGACACCAGTGAAGATCAGACGCTTTTGAACACGACCCATTTTGGACAGGTATTCGAGGCCAGCGATGTGAACTGCACGAAATTCCAGCCCTTTAGCGGCAGTCAGTGTTGAGAGCCAAATCCGTCGGGAAGGCTCGAAGCGATTCGACGCATTGGCTCTGGTGATTAGGTCACCGAGTCCAGCATCGACAAGGCCTTGTTCGATAAGGTCAAGCTCCGCATTTCTTGGCGCGAGTACGCCGATTAAATCATCAGGATAAGCAAATCTTTGATCCCTGATCTGAGCGACCATTGCGCGGATCTGATCATGCAGTGACAGTCCGTCTTTAGGCGTCGCCTTAGATGGGTAGTCTGCCTCTGGATAATTGGAGTGGGGAAGCATGGGCGCATATTGGGGCGAGCCCTTATAAATACCATCGGCCACCCGGCAGATGTCCCTACCGTTACGGAAATGATAGGTCAGCTGATGCTCTATCTGAACGCTCTTCCCCAGCTCCTCTGAGCAATCCTCAACATCATAGACTCGTTGTCGACTATCCGCCGTAGCTACCAGAACTGAGGTCAGCTGGGAGAGCAGACGTATTTCCTGGGGTGTGTAATCTTGGGCTTCATCCAAAAGCAACGCGTCAAATTGAGCCCCAACTTGCCCTTTCTCGATAAGTTCCTGAAGCACATCTGCTCGACGTTTCCGTGCGACTTCAAGGGGCAAGTTCTGGTCGTCAAAGTCGGCACTTTCGAGCCGTAAGATCATTTTGAACAAGCTGGTGTGCGTCACCACTTTATCTGCCGGAAATTTGTATTGCGCGCCTCCAATCTGAATGAAATTTTTTAGCAATGAGCCGAATACTACGACGTACAAATTCGGATGGTCGCCTAGGAAAAGCTGATTAGCCCTGAGCAGTAGTAGGTTAGTTTTTCCACTGCCAGGAGGGCCTTTGATCAACAGACTCTGATCAGCAGGCACCTCTAGCAGATCCGATTGCTCTTTGGCCAGCTCATCCTCGTCTCTCCACCACGTGTTTGACATGCCAATGATCCTTATTGTTCTGGAACTAAATAGACAAGCGCGTCACCACTGGGGTCATGGCCTTGCTCACCGGCCTCATAAGCGGCTTCCAGATAAGCCAACAGCACTTGCTCAAGAGGTGAGCCATCGAGCAAAGCAGCAATGTCACCGGTGTAGAAAACACTTGAAGCCCGCAATGCCGAGCTCTTTAGCTCGTCGTTTGAAAGGGCACCAACAGATGCTGCGCGGAAAATAGGTGTGCCTGCGTTTTCATCTATGAACGTCATTTCAAACAAAATTGTGAGACGGTG
Organism: Pseudomonas sp. PDM25; assembly: GCF_019219045.1. Lineage (NCBI taxonomy): Bacteria > Pseudomonadati > Pseudomonadota > Gammaproteobacteria > Pseudomonadales > Pseudomonadaceae > Pseudomonas > Pseudomonas sp. PDM25. The sequence goes on along the minus strand of NZ_JAHUWL010000032.1, from coordinate 5,367 downwards.
GGGCAATCCGAGATCCGGGGCTTGCTCGAACCCTAGGCATACAGTGCATGTGCGCTGCTCGGGTGACTTTTCAGATCTAGTCGTACGCAGGGGGAAACACGCCGCGCCGTTTAGCAAAGCGGCCACCCGAGTTTCAAATCTCTTGGTCAGATCGTCTAGAAAATGCTTCAACCTCCGATCCGCCTCCCAGCCGGCATTACTTCCAGTAATCGGAGCCTCCCTAGCGCATCGCTGTCTTTGGTTGATGCGTTCCAATCTGGCCAGAGCATCACTGACCGGATTCTCAGCCATGTTGAAATCCGACCAATCCACGAGTTCTAATCGAGTTACTGGAGACTTGACCAAGCATCTTGTCGCAAGGAGGACAGCTCGATTATTCTCAGAAACGATATGAGGGGTTTCACTCTTGACCGCTTCCACCAGTAAAGGGAACGGCTCACTGAACTCGGAAAACAAAACCTTCTTCATAAGAAGGTCATGCAACACTGCACCAATCTGGTAAAAGGTGACGGCGCGCCACCCTTCGATGGTGTCCTCCTCTTCTCTGCGCAGGAACTCAGGAGAGCTATACCGCAGGGTGCCAATAAAAATGCGCTGATCTACGTCGGTAAGATTGGAAACGCCAATGGGAAGAAGGACACCTAGATCTAGCAACACCGCACGCGAGAAGTCATCTGAGATAGCAATGTTCTCGGGCTTGATGTCTCGATGGGCTAACCCGCGATCCTCAAGATAACGGGCAGCGGAGGCAACTTGAGCAATGATCTTCGGCATTACCTCAATGGGAACCTCTATCAACCTTTCGTGAAGATTGCGATACGGGAGGCTTTCCATCACGACATACAGATAGCCCGTCGCCTCACATTCCCCGCCATCGAAGATTTGGACGAGGTTGTCATGCACAGCACCAACCAGGCTCTTCTCACGCATGATTCTTTCCAGCTGCACGTCCTTCCCGTAACGCTCAACCAGCTCGGGATGGAAGATCTTGATTGCTCCTCGCTGATTGCCTTTCTGAGCAGGGAGAACAACAGCCGATTTCCCATTGCCATGGAAACCATCGATCAGCCAGCCACCGACCTCCACCCCCTGGAGTTGATCACGTAGAATCTGAGCCTGTGTAGTATCCAACTTTAAGTCCTTTCAAAGCGTTACGTCACTGTTCGGCGAGAGCCATGCCCGCACTGTGTAGTGCGGTGAAGTTGAGCGTATCGGGCCCTCTCGTCAAGGGCAATCTCGCTAACTTAACCTCTGAAAATGGACAGTGGCGTCTCAATATCGAGAGCGCCTACAGAGCTAGGTCGTTTTAAGGCCAGCCACACACCCTGTAACTATCTCCCGCTACCCGAACGCGATTTTGTGCCTGGCGAGTGAGCCAAGTCAGTTCGCCCACTTACATCGACTTGATCGATACCACTTCCACGAACCTGAATTTCTTTCTGGCCATCTTAGTCGCTTCTTGCTCCGCAACCAGGGAGCTCAGCGTATCGGCCTCATGTACCATCTCGTGCATCTTGCCTTCAAATTCATTTCCGACGCGCAGCGTAACTCTTAGCCTGGGAGTAAAGCCTTTCGACACCTGCTTTTTTCGCTGCTGTTATCGGTTTCACCATCGCGACATCCGTGACGGCTTGCATGTGTGTATTAATTGCCGACGCGGGAGGCTCAGATCTACCGAATAGCGCCCGTCGCATCTCTTCTTCCATCAATTCCGTATTCATATCCGTTCTCAGAAAAAGCGTTGTGTATCAACTAAGCCCCTGGCCAGTATCCATCAGTTTTCAAGCTCTAGAACACCTGCTCCATCGGTGCATTGTTCCAACAATTGTATCAGGGGTCACTGTTATGATTTTCAAAGGCATTGGTGTTGCTCGCCAGGGTTACCCGATGAATTTCCGCTAACCAAGAACCCACCTTTTGCGCAGGCGAACAGGGCACCTACCGTTGTAGACTCAAAGGGCGCGTTGTTTTGCCCGTGCGACTATCCGGGTGCACATCCCCTATGCCTCCTGGTTCCGGCGACTGAGGGCACATTGGTGTAACGCATAATCATGCAGGCGTAAGTATTGGGACACCGGCAGAAAACTGCACTGACCGATTCGACTGAAAATACTCGTGCAAGGTTCGCAGCGTAGGCAGCTCCAGAGCCTGCGCGGCATAACAGAGGCCGACGCGGCGAGTCGGCATCGGCAGGTGCCAGGCACGTGCCACCACCCCTTTATGTTCGCTCACTAACGATTGCGGCAGCATCGCCACTCCGATACCCGCGCTGACCATATTCAGCGCCTGCTTCAATGATCCGGCATTCCCGGCCACCGCCCCTGGCGAACGGCCATACACGGCCATCAATCGTTGATGGGATACGTGCTGCGGGCAGGTGATCCAGTCGTCAATCGGTGTCCAACGCTGTTGCTCTGAGTCCTGCGCCATGGGGTGTTCGACGGGCAGTGTCATCACGTAGGACTCCTCCCAGAGCGGCAGGAACAATTCGTCCTCGCAGCACAGCTCTTCCACGGCCAGGCGGGCATCGCCCTGGCAACCTTCTTTCAGGGTCAGTAACAAATTCGGCAGCGCCTGATGGGCCATACGTATAAACCCTTCGATGTGGCTGTCAGCAATGTCACCTTCCACACCCAGCTCGAGCAGTGCGCGGCTTTCACCTGCACGAAATAATCGGCTCAAAGCCATGGCGTCGGCAACCATTCGCCGCGCCTGTGGATACAGCACTCGCGCCTCTTCAGTCACCTCTACGCCCCGTGGCTGGCGAATGAACAGCTTCGCACCCAACTCTTGCTCCAGCTGCTTGATGGTCACCGAGAGCGTCGGCTGGCTGATAAACAAACGCTGTGCCGCCGACGTGATATTGCGCTCCTCAAAGACGGCCAGAAAGGCCTTGAGATGACGGATATCCATAGTTTATTCCGATGCTAGAGAGAGGAATAAGGCATTTTCCAGCCTTAAAAACAGTAAATATACTGTGGGCCAAGCTTAGTTATTTATTTTTCGTATTTCAGGAGATTCACACATGACCAAACCATTGATCATCATCACCGGAGCCAGTTCGGGGATTGGCGAAGCGGCGGCGCGGATGCTTTCGGCGGCGGGCCATCCATTGCTGCTGCTCGCCCGGCGCATCGATCGCCTGGAGGCGCTAGGGCTGCCGAATGCTTTGTGCCGTGGCGTCGACGTTACCGAACGCAGTGCCTTGTTGGCGGCTGTCAGTGAAGCTGAAACGCAATTCGGCCCCGCCGACGGGTTGATCAATAACGCTGGAGTGATGCTACTGGGCGAGATGAACACACAGGACCCGGCGCAATGGGAGCAAATGCTCGACGTCAATGTGAAGGGGCTGCTCAATGGTATCCACGCGGTGGTCTCCGGCATGATCGAGCGTAAGCACGGCACCATCATCAATGTCAGCTCAGTAGCAGGGCGTAAGACCTTTCCCAACCATGTGGCTTACGTGGGCACCAAGTTCGCGGTCCATGGCATTTCGGAAAACCTGCGTGAAGAGCTATCAGCGCACAACGTGCGAGTGATCACCATTGCACCTGGCGCCGTGGAAACCGAGCTGCTCAGCCACACCACCAACGAAGCGATCAAAACCGGTTATCAGGCCTGGAAGCAAGACATGGGCGGCACCGTGCTCAGTGCCGACGACGTCGCCTCAGCGATTCGTTATGCCTACGAGCAGCCGCAACATGTGTGCATCCGGGAGATCGTGTTGGCGGCAACACGGCAGCAGCCTTGAGTTCAATATCTCGTCGAGCGGCGGTTTGTAGGTCGCTCTCGGATTATCGTCTTTCGCTAATACGCGCTCTGTGACGTCTCGCTGTTTGATTCTGGCGTCTCACCTCTCGCCGTTGAATATTAGTAAACGCCAGGCGTCGGTGCGCCGCGCGTCCACCTGCACATCAAACGTTTTACGCCATGCCGAGGGCTGTCAGATCAAGTGGGTCTGAACTGTTTTCGTCAACGGTTTTGGCTTCATCGGGAGCTCCCCGGCAAGAATCGTCGGGAGAGCTCGCGTCGATGGAGCGCCTGCTCAGGCGGCTCGCCCCGGTCACAGTTGACCACTACCTTGAGCTTTAGAGTGATGGCGTTATCGTTCAGCTACCTCTCTATCGCTGCGTGCTACCTTCATAACCTCAGCAAGTTCAAGTCCACCAGATGCATTCGTCAGCGTCAGGCGGCCTACCGGTGAAAGTAGAATGAAAGGTCTATCGCGTTTATACACCTGGCCGCTGGCGTTCCTGGCCACAGCTGTCGTGCTGCCTGCCCCTGTACAAGCCGAGACGGGCCATAAGGGAAGTGCTTGTCAGGCCAGTCAGCTGGATGCCCATTTCGATGACCGGGATGGCGTATTTGACGGCATGTCACAACGTGGCACTTTGTTGGTTCTGCGTAACAACGGGCCTCACACCTGTCAGCTTGGCGCACTGCCGACGTTAAGGTTCGAAGGACCTGGTGGCCGGCGACTGCCGGTTGAGCGCCGTCTCCCGCGAGGAATGCACCCCGGACCGGTATTGCTACCGGTCGCGGTCGCTCCTGGGGTTGAGGTCGCCATGCTGTTGCATTGGGTGTCTGGGGGTGTCTATCCGGGGCACAACTGCTTGACCCCAGTGACCGCGGTGCTTGACCTGTCGGAGGGGGCGTTGCGCGTGCCATTTGGTCTCCCTATGTGCGCAGCGGTTGGCTCCATCGAGTTTTTCGACCAAGCACCGCTGGGGCCCGTGACGGGTGAAGTCGAATGAAGGCCGGAAAACAGGCTGCTTGAACCGCCCGCTCAGCAGGGGAGCGCATTGGCTTACCCCGATTCAATTCAATCTTGTATGTGTGCCCAATGTTAACTTGTCGGGTCGAAAGGAATCGGTTCCTGAGCGAATTCTTGAATAAGAGTGATCGCACGCTGCGCTATTGGAGATAGGGTTTTGCCGGCCACCTGTACTATCGCGTAGTTGAGATAGAATGTTTCCTGCGGTATTTCTGGGGTGAGCTGATATTTCAAATCAACGATCACTCCTTCTTTTAGATCGTCAGCCAGCCAGTCATTCCACGTGAATAAAAGGTAGTTGTTTTTTAATGTTGCATTGCGCAGCAGGTTGAAGTCATTGCAATTCAAGCCAATGGGCAGTGCCGTATCTTCAGCTAGGCTTAGCAGGTGGCGGATATGGTTTTCGGTTGTTTCAGTAAGGTTAATAAATGCCCAGGGGTGATCGAGCAATAGCGCTGAGGTGATTGGTTGTTTCTTGCGCACAAGTGGATGGTTGGCGCTACAGAAAATCGATGCAGGTCTCGGGGTTAACGGGGTAATTGCGAACCTGATGTCATTCGCCCATACATCCGCGTTGGCGATAAAAAACTCGA
>NZ_JAHUWL010000031.1:0-15669 GCF_019219045.1 Pseudomonas sp. PDM25 | reverse complement strand
CGGCGCTTGGGTGAAAGGAGGAGGGGCGAAATCTCCCACGGTCTGTACTGCGTCAACAGTCGGAATCGAGCCTTGTCCCTCCTCCTCCCTTCAAGTCCTACCATACAAGCGAGCCTGCTCGCGATGACGGATTTACATTCAACACATGTGTTGACTGATCTACCGCTATCGCGAGCAGGCTCGCTCTCACATTAGGTCTTGGCACTGCTTCGACGTTAGCTTAAGGAAAAAGACACTGCACCCCCTCCAAAAAAAAATGCCCCGTATCGATTGATACGGGGCATTTCCATGTGTGTTCACGACCCGCTTGTGGCGGGCCATGAAGCGGCTTAAGCCAGTGCTTCTTCGCGTTTGCCCAGCAGACGATCGCAAACCGCTGCAACAACCAGGGTCATGACCGACGGCACCAGCCAGGCCAGGCCTTGCTCGCTCAGCGGCAGGTGGGACAACTGAGTCGGCATCCAGTCCGCCAGACCCGCGCCCTTGAGGGCATCGATCAAACCGAAGATGAACGACACCAGCATCACCGGACCGACGATACGGCCCTGCTCATGCCAGAAGTCCTTGCAGAAGCTCAGGGCGACCAGGGCGATGCACGGCGGATAGATCGCGGTCAGCACCGGGATCGAGAACGCAATCAGCTTGGTCAGGCCCAGGTTGGACACAAACAGCGAGAACACCGCCAGGATGATAACCAACGTCTTGTAGGACAGCGGCAGCACACGGCTAAAGTATTCGGCGCAGGCGCAGGTCAGCCCCACCGCCGTCACCAGACAGGCCAGGGAGATCAGCACCGCCAGAAAACCGCTGCCCAGAGAGCCGAAGGTGTGTTGTACGTAAGCGTGCAACACCGCCGCGCCATTAGTGGCACCCGCGGCCACTTCATGGCTGCCCGAACCGAGACGGAACAGGCTGACGTAAACCAGCGCCAGGCCCACGCCGGCAATCAGCCCGGCGATGATCGCGTAACGGGTAATCAACACCGGCGACTCGACGCCACGGGAACGGATTGCGTTGACGATGACAATGCCAAACACCAGCGCGCCCAAGGTATCCATGGTCAGGTAACCATTGATGAAGCCTTGGGAGAACGGTGCCGCCACGTATTCCGGGGTGGCCACGCCGACATCACCGGCCGGCAATGCAAACGCGGCGATGCCGAGCGCGGCCAGGGCGATGATCTTCAGCGGCGCGAGGAAACGTCCTACGGTATCCAGCAGCCGGCCCGGATAGAGCGAGATGAAAAACACCAGCAGGAAGTACACCGAGCTGTAGAGGAACAGCGCCAGCGGGCTCTCGCCGGTCAGTGGCGCCAAGCCGACTTCGAATGAAACGGTGGCGGTGCGCGGTGTCGCGAACAGCGGGCCGACAGCGAGGTAGCACGCGGCCGCCAACAGGCCACCGGCGACTTTCCCGATCGGGCTGCTCAAGGCGTCCATGGCGCCACCGACCTTGGCCAGGGCGACAACGGTGATCACCGGCAGACCGACCGCGGTGATCAGAAAGCCCAGCGCCGCCATCCAGACGTTTGGACCGGACTGCAGACCGACGATAGGCGGGAAGATGATGTTGCCAGCCCCGACAAACAGGGCAAACGTCATAAAACCAAGTGCCAGGATGTCCTGGCCTTTCAACACTTTCATTAAGGAAATACCACACTACTGAATCGGAATTTAGAGAGGGATTTCCCTGAGGGGTGAGGGAAATGCTGTCCGTCCGTATAGGACTGACCCGTTTAGCGCGTAGCAACCTTGTGGGCCGCGGACGCAAAAATGGCTGCTAGCCTAACGAATTTGCCCGACAAACGCACTGTTAGGGTGCGATCTATCCGATACGCGACATTTCCGTGTCGCGTTTACATATCTAATTTTCCTACAAAGAACCCTGTGGCGAGGGGATTTATCCCCGTTGGGTCGCGAAGCGCCCCCCCCTCAAATCAAATGCAGTACATCAGGCTCACTGCATTGCTTGACTTGACGACTGCTGCGCAGTCGAACGGGGATAAATCCCCTCACCACAAGAGCCCGGTACAAATCCCGGAAACGACAAAGGCCACCCGAAGGTGGCCTTTGTTTGGTGAAGCGTCAGCTAAGCGCGAGGCTTACTTGACAGCCCAGCCAGTCAGCTCGGCCAGGGCCTTGCCGATGTCTGCCAGCGAACGCACGGTTTTAACGCCTGCGTCTTGCAGAGCAGCGAATTTCTCGTCTGCAGTGCCTTTGCCGCCAGAGATGATTGCGCCAGCATGGCCCATGCGCTTGCCCGCAGGGGCAGTCACACCAGCGATGTAGGAAACAACCGGCTTGGTCACGTGTGCCTTGATGTAGGCAGCCGCTTCTTCTTCAGCCGAACCGCCGATCTCGCCGATCATGACGATCGCTTCGGTCTTCGGGTCTTCCTGGAACAGCTTCAGGATGTCGATGAAGTTCGAACCCGGGATCGGGTCACCGCCGATGCCGACGCAAGTCGACTGACCGAAACCGGCGTCAGTAGTTTGCTTGACAGCTTCGTAGGTCAGGGTGCCGGAACGGGAAACGATACCGACCTTGCCTGGCAAGTGAATGTGACCTGGCATGATGCCGATCTTGCATTCGCCTGGAGTGATCACGCCTGGGCAGTTAGGACCGATCAGGACCACGCCCAGCTCGTCGCACTTGACCTTGGCATCCAGCATGTCCAGGGTAGGAATGCCTTCAGTGATGCAAACGATCAGCTTGATGCCGCCGAATGCTGCTTCCAGGATGGAGTCCTTGCAGAAAGGAGCTGGAACGTAGATCACGCTGGCGGTGGCGCCAGTGGCAGCTACAGCGTCTTTCACGGTGTTGAACACTGGCAGACCCAGGTGCTCGGTGCCGCCTTTGCCTGGAGTTACGCCACCCACCATCTTGGTGCCGTATTCGATGGCTTGCTGGGTGTGGAAACTACCTTGCGAACCGGTAATACCCTGGCAGATAACTTTGGTGTCTTTATTGATCAGGACGCTCATTATTTGCCCTCCGCAGCTTTGACAACTTGTTGAGCAGCGTCGGTCAGGCTGGTAGCAGCGATGATGTTCAAACCGCTTTCTGCCAGTACTTTAGCGCCCAGCTCAGCGTTGTTGCCTTCAAGGCGAACAACAACCGGGATTTTCACGCCGACTTCTTTCACAGCGCCGATGATGCCTTCGGCAATCATGTCGCAACGAACGATGCCGCCGAAGATGTTGACCAATACTGCAGCGACGTTAGTGTCGGACAGGATGATCTTGAACGCTTCGGTAACGCGTTCTTTGGTAGCACCGCCGCCCACGTCGAGGAAGTTGGCTGGTTTGCCGCCATGCAGGTTGACGATGTCCATGGTACCCATGGCCAGGCCAGCACCGTTGACCATGCAACCGATGTTGCCTTCCAGCGCTACGTAGTTCAGTTCGAACTTGGCAGCGTGCGCTTCGCGCGGATCGTCTTGCGACGGATCGTGGAAAGTCTTCAGCTTAGGCTGACGGTACATGGCGTTGGCGTCGATGTTGATCTTGGCGTCGAGGCAATGCAGATCGCCATCAGCCTTGATCACCAGCGGGTTCACTTCCAGCAGAGCCAGGTCGTGATCCTTGAACAGCTTGGCCAGACCTACGAAGATCTTGGCGAACTGAGCAACTTGCTTGCCTTCCAGACCCAGCTGGAATGCCAGCTCGCGACCCTGGAATGGCTGAGCGCCAACCAGTGGATCGATAGTGGCCTTGAGGATTTTCTCAGGGGTGTCGTGAGCGATTTTCTCGATGTCCACGCCACCTTCGGTGGAAGCCATGAACACGATGCGACGGCTCGAACGGTCAACGACAGCGCCCAGGTACAGCTCTTTAGCGATATCAGTGCACGATTCAACCAGGATCTTGGTGACTGGCTGACCATTGGCATCAGTCTGGTAAGTCACCAGACGCTTGCCCAACCACTGTTGAGCGAATGCTTTGGCGTCTTCTTTGCTGCGAACCAGCTTAACGCCGCCCGCTTTACCGCGACCACCTGCGTGAACCTGGGCTTTGACAACCCATTCGGTCCCGCCGATTTTGTCGCACGCTTCTGCTGCTGCTTCCGGGGTGTCTACGGCGAAACCCTGGGATACTGGCAGGCCGTATTCAGCGAACAGCTGCTTACCCTGATACTCGTGAAGATTCATGCTTATTACCGTCTTCGTTAGGTACTGCGCATTCGGTGCTGCACTTGTTCAAGTGCCGCACCACCTGTGACTGCTGCTTGCGTAGGTGTTCCGGATAACCGGTGAGACTACGCAAGGCTGCGTCCGGCGGACATTCCGCGGTGAGTCTTGCACGCAAGGCTCACGACGGGCCTTCCGCCGTGGTTTCTTATTGTCTTGTCTTAACGCTTCTTGCGGTTGGCAATGTGGATGGCGCCGCCATTCACAGCCAGAGCTGCTTCGTGCAAGGCTTCGGACAGGGTCGGATGGGAGAAAACCATCATGCCCAGGTCTTCAGCGCTGGTGCCGAATTCCATACCGATCGCGCCCTGCTGAACCAGTTCTGCAGCGCTCGGGCCAATCACGTGGACGCCCAATACGCGGTCAGTCTTGGCATCAGCGATGACTTTAACGAAACCGCCGGTATCGTTGGCTGCCATGGCACGGCCACTGGCTGCGAACGGGAAGGTGCCGACGTTAACTTCAACGCCTTCGGCTTTCAAGGCCTGCTCGGTTTTACCGACCCACGCGATTTCCGGGTGAGTATAAATAACCGAAGGGATCAAATCATAGTTCATCTGGGCTTTGTGGCCCTTGATGCGCTCGACGACCATGATGCCCTCTTCCGAGGCTTTGTGTGCCAGCATCATGCCGCGAACCACGTCGCCGATCGCGTAAACGCCCGGTACGGTGGTGGCGCAGTGATCGTCAACGTGCACGAAACCGCGCTCGTCCAGAGTCACGCCGCAATCAGCGGACAGCAGATCAGTGGTCACTGGACGGCGACCAACGGCTACGATCAGCTTGTCGAAAGTGATGTTCTGTTCGCCGTTGGCATCGGTGTAGTTCACGACTACTTCGTTGCCGTTCACTTTGGAACCGGTAACACGAGCGCCCAGCTTGATGTCCAGACCTTGTTTGGTCAGGGTTTTCAGCGCTTCCTTGGAAACGGCAGCGTCAGCGGCCATCAGGAAGGTGTCCAGCGCTTCAAGAACGGTGACTTCTGCACCCAGACGGGACCAGACCGAACCCAGTTCCAGACCGATCACGCCAGCGCCGATCACGCCCAGACGTTTAGGTACGGATTGGAATTCCAGCGCGCCAGTCGAATCGACGATCACATTCTGGTCAACGGGAGCTGGCGGAATGTCGATCGGACGCGAGCCCGGAGCCAGAATCACGTTCTCGGCTTCAATGATTTCTACCGAACCGTCTGGCTTGGTGACTTCGACTTTCTTGCCGGCCAGCAGTTTGCCGTGGCCCTGGATCGAGGTCACACCGTTGGCTTTGAACAGGGTGGCAACACCCGAAGTCAGGCCTTTGACGATGTTGGCTTTACGGCCGACCATTGCTGGTACGTCCATGGTCACGCCAGCGTGGTTGATACCGTGGATTGCGAAACCGTCCTGGGCTTCGTGGAACTTCCAGGAGCTGTCCAGCAGCGCCTTGGATGGAATGCAGCCGACGTTCAGGCAAGTACCGCCGAGGGCCAGTTTGCCTTCCTTGTCGGTGTATTTCTCGATGCAGGCAGTGGAGAGGCCCAGTTGCGCTGCTTTAATGGCAGCCACGTAACCGCCAGGGCCCGCGCCAATCACTACCAGGTCGAATTTCTGAGTCATGTGTCATTCCTTCTCGAATCAAACCGGACGGCCCCTTTTGAGGACCGTCGTGGGACGAAGCTGGTCATTACAGGAGGGCCGTCCATCACTGGATGGCCCGTGCAACGAAATCAGATATCCAGCAGCAAACGAGCCGGGTCTTCCAGCAGGTTCTTGATGGTAACCAGGAAGGTCACAGCTTCTTTGCCATCGATCAGACGGTGATCGTAGGACAGAGCCAGGTACATCATCGGACGGATAACAACCTGACCGTTGATCGCCATAGGACGCTGCAGAATGTTGTGCATGCCCAGGATGGCCGCTTGAGGCGGGTTGACGATCGGCGTCGACATCATCGAACCGAAAGTACCACCGTTGGTGATGGTGAACGTACCGCCGGTCATCTCGTCCATCGACAGTTTGCCGTCACGAGCCTTCTTGCCGAAGGTGGCAATGCCGCCTTCGATTTCAGCCAGGCTCATCAGTTCGGCGTTACGCAGAACCGGAACAACCAGGCCGCGGTCGCTGGAAACAGCAACACCGACGTCAGCGTAGCCGTGATAAACGATGTCAGCACCGTCGATCGACGCATTGACAGCCGGGAAGCGTTTCAGGGCTTCGGTGGCAGCCTTGACGAAGAACGACATGAAGCCCAGGCGCACGCCATTGTGGGACTTCTCGAACAGGTCCTTGTACTTCGAACGCAGGGCCATGACTTCGGTCATGTCGACTTCGTTGAAAGTGGTCAGCATTGCCATGTTCGATTGAGCTTCAACCAGACGCTTGGCAACGGTGGCCCGCACGCGGGTCATCGGTACGCGCTTCTCGATGCGATCGCCGGCAGCGAACACTGGAGCAGCACCGGCAGGCGCAGCAGCCTTGGCAGGTGCGGCAGCCGGAGCAGCTTTCTTGGCAGCTACAGCGGCAACAACGTCTTCCTTGGTCACACGACCGCCTTTGCCAGTGCCGGCAACGGAAGCGATGTTGATACCGTTTTCTTCAGCCAGCTTGCGAGCAGCCGGTGCAGCAACAGGATCATCTTCGCCTTCAGCGGCCGGAGCAGCAGCTTGTGCAGCGGCCGGAGCAGCGGCAGCAGCTGGAGCGGCAGCAGCGCCGCCCGCTTCGATGGAGCCCAGGACTTCGTCGGACAGAACGGTGTCGCCTTCGTTCTTGACGATAGCGCCCAGTACGCCGTCAGCGGTGGCCAACACTTCCAGTACGACTTTGTCAGTTTCGATGTCGACGATCAGGTCATCGCGCTTGACGGCGTCGCCCGGCTTTTTGTGCCAGGTGGCAACGGTGCCATCGGCAACCGATTCCGGGAAAGTGGGGGCTTTGATTTCGATAGCCATTATCTGTGGGTCCTTAAATTCGGTTTCAGGTGCGCGAAGGCGTTAAACAGTAAAGGCGTCTTGCAGCAGTTTTTCCTGCTGCTCAGCGTGCATCGATGCATAACCACAAGCAGGTGCAGCAGAAGCCTCACGGCCCGCGTACTCGAGTACGAGAGACTTATTGAGCGTACTGATGCTACGACGCAAGTGGTGTTGGCTGCAGTACCAGGCACCCTGGTTCATCGGCTCTTCCTGACACCAAACGGCATGCTTGGCGTTGGTGTAAGGAGCCAGGACTTCTTTCAAGTCGTCTTCAGGGAACGGGTACAGCTGCTCGATACGCACGATGGCGATGTCATCACGACCTTCGGCACGGCGTTTTTCCAGCAGGTCGTAGTAGACCTTGCCGCTACACAGAACAATGCGCTCGACCTTTTTCGGGTCCAGGGTATCGATTTCCGGGATAACGGTCTGGAACGAACCTTCGGCCAGATCTTCCAGGGTCGAGATGGCCAGTTTGTGACGCAACAGCGACTTCGGAGTCAGGACGATCAACGGCTTGCGCAGCGGGCGAATCACCTGACGACGCAGCAAGTGGTAGATCTGAGCAGGCGTAGTCGGGACGGCGACCTGAATATTGTGCTCGGCGCACAGCTGCAGGTAACGCTCCAGACGAGCCGAAGAGTGCTCCGGCCCCTGACCTTCATAACCGTGCGGCAGCAGCATGGTCAGACCGCAGAGACGGCCCCACTTGTGCTCGCCACTGGTGATGAACTGGTCGATAACCACCTGAGCACCGTTGGCGAAGTCGCCGAACTGGGCTTCCCAGATCACCAGCGCCTCAGGCGTGGTGGTCGAGTAACCGTATTCGAACGCCAGCACGGCTTCTTCGGACAGGAACGAATCGTACAGGTCGAAACGTGGCTGGCCCTTGTACAGGTTTTGCAGCGGGATGTAGGTACCCGCGTCTTTCTGGTTGTGCAAGACAGCGTGACGGTGCGAGAACGTACCGCGACCGATGTCCTGACCCGTCATGCGAATCGGGTGACCTTCGAACGCCAGGGTCGCGTACGCCATGGTTTCGGCGTAACCCCAGTTGATCGGCAGGCCGCCGGCTTGCATTTTCTGACGGTCTTCGTAGATTTTCGAAACCTGGCGCTGAACCACGAAGCCTTCCGGAATTTCCAGCAGCTTGGCGGACAGTTCCTGCAAGGTTTTCAGATCGAAGCGAGTGTCGTGACGCGCGGTCCAGGCGTGGCCCAGATACGGACGCCAGTCCACGAACAACTCTTTGTTCGGCTCTTTGACCAGGCTTTTTACAACATGCAGACCGTTGTCCAGCGCATTGCGGTATTCATCGACTTTCGCCTGAACACGCTCTGCGTCCAGCACTCCGCCCTGAGTCAGACGATCGGCATACAGCTCACGGGTGGTGCGCTGTTTGGCGATCTGCTGATACATGATTGGCTGGGTGCCGCTTGGCTCGTCGGCCTCGTTGTGGCCACGACGACGGTAGCAGACCAGGTCGATCACCACGTCACGCTTGAACTGCATGCGGTAGTCGATGGCCAGCTGGGTCACGAACAACACGGCTTCCGGATCATCACCATTCACATGGAGGATCGGCGCCTGGATCATCTTGGCAACGTCGGTCGCGTACTCGGTGGAGCGCGAGTCCAGCGGGTTGCTGATGGTGAAACCGACCTGGTTGTTGATCACGATGTGCACGGTGCCGCCGGTCTTGAAACCGCGGGTCTGCGACATCTGGAAGGTTTCCATGACCACGCCTTGACCGGCGAATGCCGCGTCACCGTGGATGGAGATCGGCAGAACCTTCTCGCCGGTAGGGTCGTTACGACGATCCTGACGGGCGCGAACCGAACCCTCGACCACTGGGGAAACGATTTCCAGGTGGGACGGGTTGAACGCCATGGCCAGGTGAACTTCACCACCGGTGGTCATTACGTTGGACGAGAAGCCCTGGTGATATTTAACGTCACCGGAACCCAGCTCGACCTTCTTCTTGCCTTCGAACTCGTCGAACAGCTCGCGCGGGTTCTTGCCGAAGGTGTTGACCAACACGTTCAGACGACCACGGTGGGCCATGCCGATAACGATTTCCTTGGTGCCGTAGGAACCGGAACGCTGGATCAGCTCGTCGAGCATCGGAATCAGGCTCTCGCCGCCTTCCAGACCGAAACGCTTGGTACCCGGGTATTTGGTACCCAGGTATTTTTCCAGACCTTCGCCGGCGGTGACACGCTCGAGCAGGTGGCTCTTGATGTCGGCGGAGTACGTCGGACGGCCGCGCACGCTTTCCAGACGCTGCTGGAACCACTGGCGCTGCTCGGAATCGGTGATGTGCGTAAATTCAGCGCCGATGGTGCGGCAATATGTCTGCTGCAACGCTTCGTGAATTTCGCGTAGGCTCGCCTCCTCTTTGCCGATGAACAGGTCGCCGGCACGGAAGGTCGTATCAAGATCGGCATTGGTCAAGCCGTAATGATTGATCGACAGGTCTGCAGGTGCAGGACGCTGCCACAGCCCCAGCGGGTCAAGCTGGGCTGCCTGGTGGCCACGCATACGGTAGGCCTGGATCAATCGCAGCACTTCAACTTGCTTCTTCTCGTGCTCACTGCTCACGCTGCCGGCGGAAACCGGTTGGGCGCGGCGCTGGTTCTTTGCCAGCAAGACGAAATGATCGCGAATTGTGGAGTGCGAAACATCGGTGGCAGTGTTGCCGTCAGCAGGCAACTTCTGGAAGTAGGTGCGCCACTCTTCTGGCACAGCGTTAGGGTCGTGCAGGTAGAGCTCGTAGAGCTCTTCCACATAGGCAGCGTTACTACCGGATAGGTAGGCGCTGTTCCACATGCGCTGCATCACGCTTTCTTGCATGCTTGGTCACCCTCGGTTAGGGGAACACCACCGGCGTCGACACCGAGCACGCTTGCAGAAGTCCGAATGCAGCGACTAAAACAAGCCACTTAGGATCACGCTGATAGTCCGGGTACCAGCCCGGATGCCCCTGCTTGTCTCATTTCTTCAAAATAAGAGCCGCAGCCTTATAAGCTGCTGCTCAGGTTAAAACTACGGCGCCGGTTGAAGCCTGCGCCGTAGCATCTACGGGTACAGCGGTCTTGCGGATACTACAGCTGAATCACACGCCGCTTTGCAGCAGCATGTTACGTACGTGACCGATGGCCTTAGTCGGGTTCAGGCCTTTCGGGCAGACGTTGACGCAGTTCATGATCCCGCGGCAGCGGAATACGCTGAACGGGTCATCCAGCGAAGCCAGACGCTCGGCAGTCTTGGTGTCGCGGCTGTCGGCCAGGAAGCGATACGCTTGCAGCAGAGCAGCTGGACCCAGGAACTTGTCCGGGTTCCACCAGAAGGACGGGCAAGAGGTCGAGCAGCAAGCGCACAGGATGCACTCGTACAGACCGTCGAGCTTTTCACGCTCTTCAGGGGACTGCAGACGTTCGATGGCCGGAGCCGGCGTGTCGTTCTGCAGGTATGGCTTAACCTTTTCGTATTGCTTGTAGAAGATGCTCATATCGACGACCAGGTCACGGATTACCGGCAAACCTGGCAGAGGACGAACGATCAGCTTGTTACCTTTTACGACAGCGGACAGCGGCGTGACGCACGCCAGACCGTTTTTGCCGTTGATGTTCATGCCGTCGGAACCGCAAACACCTTCACGGCAAGAGCGACGATAGGAGAAACCTTCGTCCTGCTCTTTGATCAGGGCCAGCACGTCCAGCACCATCAGGTCTTTACCACCGGTATCGACCGTAAATTCCTGCATGAACGGCGCAGCGTCCTGATCAGGGTTGTAGCGATAAACACTGACTTGCAACATGGCGGCCACCCTTAATAAGTCCGAATCTTAGGTTCAAAAGTCGGAACAGTCTTCGGCGAGAAGTTCACAGCACGCTTGGTTACGCGCTTGTCACCCGGGAAGTACAGGGTGTGGCACAGCCAGTTTTCGTCGTCGCGATCTTCGTAGTCTTCACGGGCGTGAGCGCCGCGGGACTCTTTGCGGATCTCTGCAGCGATGGCGGTAGCTTCGGCCACTTCCAGCAGGTTCTGCAGTTCCAGAGCTTCGATACGAGCGGTGTTGAACGCCTGGCTCTTGTCGTTGATCTTGACGTTGGCGATACGGCCACGCAGATCAGCCAACTGAGCAATACCCTTCTGCATGTATTCGCCGGTACGGAATACACCGAAGTAGTTCTGCATGCAGCTTTGCAGCTCTTTACGCAGGGTGGCGACGTCTTCGCCCTCGGTACGCGAGTTCAGGCCATCGAGACGTGCCAGGGCAGCGTCGATGTCGGACTGACGAGCGCGGGTGTAGTCGACGCCTTCTTTGAGGGTCTGTTCCAGGAACAGGCCGGCCGCACGACCGAATACCACCAGGTCGAGCAGCGAGTTGCCGCCCAGACGGTTGGCACCGTGAACCGATACGCAAGCCACTTCGCCTACTGCGAACAGGCCCGGGATGATCTGGTCAACGCCGTCGGCATCCTGAGTGATTGCCTGACCGTGGATGTTGGTCGGCACGCCGCCCATCATATAGTGGCAGGTTGGAACGACCGGAATCGGCGCCACGGCTGGATCGACGTGAGCGAAGGTCTTGGACAGTTCCATGATGCCTGGCAGACGGCTGTGCAGAACTTCTTCACCGAGGTGATCGAGTTTCAGCATTACGTGGTCGCCATCCGGACCGCAACCGTTGCCGGCGATGATTTCTTTAACCATCGAACGGGCAACAACGTCACGACCAGCAAGGTCTTTGGCGTTCGGAGCATAACGCTCCATGAAACGCTCGCCGTGCTTGTTGATCAGGTAACCGCCTTCACCGCGGCAACCTTCAGTCACCAGTACACCGGCGCCGGCGATGCCGGTCGGGTGGAACTGCCACATTTCAATGTCTTGTACCGGCACGCCAGCACGCAGAGCCATGCCGACGCCGTCACCGGTGTTGATCAGGGCATTGGTGGTGGACGAGTAGATACGACCTGCACCGCCAGTCGCCAGTACAGTGGCGTTAGCGCGGACGTAGGAAGTTTCGCCGGTTTCGATGCAGATGACGATCATGCCGACAAAGGCACCATCTTCGTTCTTCACCAGGTCGACACCGTAGTATTCGTTGAGGAATACAGTGCCGGCTTTCAGGTTGGCCTGGTACAGGGTGTGCAGCAGTGCGTGACCGGTACGGTCGGCAGCGGCGCACGTACGGGCAGCCTGGCCACCTTTACCGAAGTCTTTCGACTGACCGCCGAACGGGCGCTGATAGATGCGGCCTTGTTCGGTACGGGAGAACGGCAAGCCCATGTGCTCGAGTTCGAAGACCGCTTCCGGGCCTACGGAACACATGTATTCGATAGCGTCCTGGTCACCGATATAGTCGGAACCCTTGACGGTATCGTACATGTGCCAGCGCCAGTCATCGTTCGGATCTGCCGAGGCGATGGCGCAGGTGATGCCACCCTGGGCGGATACAGTGTGCGAACGAGTCGGGAAAACCTTGGTAACTACGGCGGTCTTGTGACCACCTTGTGCCAGCTGCAGAGCAGCGCGCATACCAGCACCGCCGCCGCCAATAATGATGGCGTCGAACGAAAGCGTATTAACTGTAGTAGACATGAATCAGATACCCCAGAGAATCTGCACACCCCAGACGAAGTAAGCGAACATCGCAACGCCGCATACTGCCTGGAAAAGGAAACGTACTGCAGTCGCGGACTTGCCGAACGCCATTGGCGTCAGGTAGTCGGTCGCGATGGTCCACATGCCGACCCAGGCGTGAGCGCCTAGGGCAACGAGGGCCAGGAGACTGAAAATACGCATCCAGTTGCTTGCGAACAGTTCATGCCATTGGGCGTAGCCGATGCCAGGATGGGCAACGACGTATCCGATCAGGAAAATGAAATAAGCCGCGAGAACGACCGCAGACACACGTTGTGCCATCCAGTCATAGAGGCCCGAACGCGACAGGTTCGTGACGTTAGTTACCATATCCAAACTCCTGCCAGAACGATTACCACCACGGAAAAGGCGATAACGATTTTCGAGCCCAGTTTGCCGCCCTCAAGCGACTCGCCGATGCCCATGTCCATCATCAAATGGCGCACACCGGCAACCAAGTGATACAGCAAGGCGGACAGGATGCCCCATGTCACTAGCTTGGCTAGCGGACTGGTCAGACACGCTTTCACCTGACCGAAGCCTTCTTCCGAGTCGAGCGACTTGTCCAATGCATAAAGCATGATGGCCAGGCTGACAAAGAGGATGATTCCGGAGATTCGGTGAAGAATGGACGTGTAAGCAGTGACTGGGAGTTTGATGGTCCTTAGGTCTAGGTTTACAGGTCGTTGGCTATTCACGGCTTTTTTTCACACTGAAGAGCCCCTAACAATCAGGGCAAAGTTGTTGGGGAGTGCACTGGTCAGGTACCCACCACCCAGGGAGTGCGACCCCCAGTAAAGCAGGCCCAAAAGCCCCTGGCGGTCGGAGGCCGAGTATAGACAGTTAGGCTACTAATGACAACGCAATCGCCTTCCCCTAATAGCTCATTGCACAAGTCGTATAAAAGGCGTAAATGGCAGTCAATTTCGAGGAAAAAGTCCAGTTAAAGCCTTCTGGAGCAAGACTTTAGGCAAATTGACATTCGAATTTATCTCACTATAGTGGTGCGGGCCCTGCGTGGGGGGTCTGTCTGATGATTTCAAGCATAAATAGGAGGCCACATGGCTGACAAAAAAGCGCAGTTGATCATCGAGGGCGCAGCCCCCGTCGAGCTGCCCATTTTAACCGGCACCGTTGGTCCCGATGTTATCGATGTTCGGGGCCTGACGGCCACGGGCCGTTTCACCTTTGACCCTGGTTTCATGTCGACAGCTTCCTGCGAGTCGAAGATCACCTATATCGACGGCGACAACGGCATCCTGCTGCACCGCGGCTACCCGATCGAACAGTTGGCTGAAAAGTCGGACTACCTGGAAACCTGCTATCTGCTGCTCAACGGCGAATTGCCGACCGCAGAACAGAAGGCCCAGTTCGTCAGCACCGTGAAGAACCACACCATGGTTCACGAGCAGCTGAAGACCTTCTTCAACGGCTTCCGTCGCGACGCCCACCCGATGGCCGTCATGTGCGGCGTAGTCGGCGCCCTCTCGGCCTTCTACCACGACTCCCTGGACATCAATAACCCGCAGCATCGCGAAATCTCCGCGATCCGCCTGGTTGCCAAGATGCCCACCCTGGCAGCGATGGTTTACAAGTACTCGATGGGGCAACCCATGATGTACCCGCGCAACGACCTGACGTACGCGGAAAACTTCCTGCACATGATGTTCAACACCCCGTGCGAGATCAAACCGATCAGCCCGGTACTCGCCAACGCCATGGACAAGATCTTCATCCTCCATGCCGACCACGAGCAGAACGCATCGACTTCCACCGTACGCCTGGCCGGCTCTTCGGGTGCCAACCCGTTCGCCTGTATCGCCGCCGGCATCGCTGCACTGTGGGGCCCTGCCCACGGCGGCGCGAACGAAGCCGTTCTGACCATGCTTGATGAAATTGGCGATGTGTCGAACATCGACAAGTACATCGCCAAGGCCAAGGACAAGAACGATCCGTTCAAACTGATGGGCTTTGGTCACCGGGTTTACAAAAACCGCGACCCACGCGCAACAGTCATGAAGCAGACCTGCGACGAAGTGCTGAAAGAACTGGGCATTACCAACGATCCGCAACTCGAACTGGCCATGCGCCTGGAAGAGATCGCCCTGACCGACCCGTACTTCATCGAACGCTCGCTGTACCCGAACGTCGACTTCTACTCGGGGATCATCCTCAAGGCGATCGGCATTCCAACCAGCATGTTCACCGTCATCTTCGCTTTGGCGCGGACCGTCGGCTGGATCTCCCACTGGAAAGAAATGCTCTCCAGCCCGTACAAGATTGGCCGTCCGCGCCAGCTGTACACCGGCTACGAGTCGCGTGACATCACCAAGCTGGAAGACCGCAAATAAGACCTGTCTTGCGATAACGTCTTAAAGTTGCACCGGGAACGGCCTCTATTTATATAGAGGCCGTTTTTGTTTGTGCGATGAACCTGATCGTTCCCACGCGAGGGAACGATCAGTGAGCGACAGGTTGTTGATCTGGCTTTGGCTTTGGCTTTTGATGTTGACCCTGCTTTTGATCTTTCGCCCCTTCGGCAGGCCGAGCGGAGGTGTTCATCAGGGGGTTAGGCGCGTAGCGCCGTGCGGCGAAGCCGCACACATCGAGAGGAGGTCGTCGCGAAGCAGACCGTAGGCGATGCCCCCCTGATGGACACCGTAGCGAGGGAACACTGAGCTTTAGCGAAGTGCCGTACGCCGGGGCGAAGCCTTTTGCTTACTTTTTGGCGTTTGAAAAAGTGAGTCGCTGTAAAAGCCAGCCCTTTCAAGGTGTTTTCTTTTTATGGGCCTTAAGCACGCGAGCCGTCGACACATGAGCATTTGCAGCCCTGCCCTCCAGCCATTCCTTGGACTTGGCGATTTTGGGACCTCGTATGCTTT
>NZ_JAHUWL010000030.1:0-18498 GCF_019219045.1 Pseudomonas sp. PDM25 | reverse complement strand
ATCGGCGCTTGGGTGAAAGGAGGAGGGGCGAAATCTCCCACGGTCTGTACTGCGTCAACAGTCGGAATCGAGCCTTGTCCCTCCTCCTCCCTTCAAGTCCTACCATACAAGCGAGCCTGCTCGCGATGAGGCCAGCACAGGTAACCAGAATGCCTGCGTCAGGGACAAATCCCGGTCATAAAAAAACCCCTCTTGCGAGGGGTTCTTTATGCAGCGCTATCCAGCATCAGGTCATCTGAATGATGGTCTGCATGATGGTGCTTTGAGTCGATATGGTCTTGGCGTTCGCCTGGTAGTTGCTCTGCGCCTTGATCAGGTCGACCAGTTCATTGGTCAGGTTGACGTTGGACTCTTCCAGAGAGTTGGAGTGGATCTCGCCCAAGGTACCGGTGTTCGGCGCATCGTAGCCCGGGATACCCGACGAGTAGGTTTCTTTCCAACTGGTGCCGCCTACCGGCTGCAAACCTTGTTCGTTGGTGAAGCTGGCGAGCGAGATCTGGCCGATGGGCTTGGTCTGGCTGTTGCTGAAGTTGGCCAGCATGACACCGCTGGTGTCGATGGTCAGGTTGGTGATCTGGCCGGTAGCGTAGCCGTTCTGCGAAGGAATCGAACGCGCGGTGTCAGCGTTGTACTGCGTGGTTTTGTCCATGGAGACCGTGACGACACCAGAGGCCGCGCCATTGGCTGTCCACACGCCATTGATCACGTTACCCGGAATCCAGCCTGTGACTTTCAGGTCTGGGCTGGTTACCACAGATGGCGGAACGGTCGCCGGGACAACCGGTGTGGTGACCGAAGTCAGCTTGCCGGCGCTGTCGAAGTTCATGGTCGAAGCGACAGGAGGAGTAAGAGGATTGGTAGGGTCACTGCCATCCGGGTTGCGACCCTCGATCAGGGTGTAGGTCTTCCAGGTGTTGTCAGCAGTCTTCACCATGTATTGATCCATGATGTGCTTGTTACCCTGGGTATCGTAAATCGGGGTACTGAACTGCTTGGTGAAAGACGCTTCCTTGGACGGGTCAAACGGATTGGTCGTCTGGTTGATGATGGGAGCTGTGGAGTTCAGGTTGATCGTCGACGAAACCGTGGAGGTGTTTTTTGGCGCCAGGTTCGAAGTATCGATACGCAGGTCAGTCAAAACGCCGTTGAGGATCTTGCCATTGGCATCCACGCCATAACCCTGCAGACGCGCAGAGCCATCGCTATTGGTGACGTAACCGTCCTTGTCGACCTTGAACGTTCCGGAACGGGTGTAGGACATCGACCCGTTCTCGCTCAGCACGAAGAAGCCGGAACCGTTGATGCCCATGTCCAGTACGTTGCCGGTGTTGTTGATGTCACCCTGGGTGAACTGCTGGGAAACGTTGGCCAGGCGCACACCGTTACCGATGGTTTTGCTGCCCGAACCCAGCTTGGTGGCCGAGTAAACGTCTTCGAATTCCGCACGGGACGATTTGAAACCGGTGGTCGCGACGTTGGCGATGTTGTTGCCGGTCACGTCCAGTTGTTTGTTGGCTGCATAGAGACCGCTAAGGCCGATATTGAAAGACATAATCCACTCCTTTGTGCCGTGTTAGTCGGCTCTACATACCAATAGTTTGTACTTTGGACAGGGCGATGCTGCCGAGCCCGGCCAGGTTGAGCATCAACTCACCGCCGGTCTGGCTGATGGTCACGCTGTTGACCGTTGCCGGCAGGTACGTCACCAGCGAGGTCGCCTTGCCGTCGTAGGTCGCCGTAGCGCCGAAGGTATAGGTACCCGCCTTGGCCACTTCGCCTGCATCGTTTTTGCCGTCCCAGATGAAGCTGGAAGTACCGGCGTTCTGGCTGCCCAGGCCGATGGTGCGGACAACTTTGCCATCGGCATCGGTGATCTTGACCGTGACCGGGTCCACCGACGCCGGTACGGCAACGGTGCCGGTGAAACTCTTGGAGGTATCGACCACCGCCGATCCGCCTGGTGCAATGACCGAACGCCCGACCAGCGACGACGCCTGCAATGCCTGGGACGAGTTGTAATTGCTCGCCAGGCCGCTGACGGTGTCGTTGAGCGTGGTGATGCCTTCCAGGCTACTGAACTGCGCCAACTGGGCGACGAACGCACCGTTGTCTTGCGGCTCCAGCGGGTTCTGGTTTTTCAGTTGCGTTACCAGCAACTGCAGGAACGCGTCCTTGCCCAGGGCTTTTTTGCCGGTGGCGCTGTTCGTCGCCGACGCCAGGCCGTCGGCACTGGCGCTGGTCTTGATCGAGGAGTTGGCCAGGATGTCCTTGAGGCTCAAACTACTGGTGGTATCAGTAACACTCATCTGAGTCGCCCCTTATCACTGACCGAGGGTCAGGACCTTCTGCATCATGGTTTTGGCGGTGTTCATCATTTCGGCGTTGGTCTGGAACGAACGGCTCGCGGAAATCATGTCAGCCATTTCTTCCACCACGTTGACGTTCGGGTAGTAGACGTAGCCCTTGGCGTCGGCCGCCGGATGGTTCGGCTCGTAGCGCGCCTCAAGGTTGCTCTGGTCTTCGACCACGCCCAGCACTTGCACGCCTTGACCGGCGGCGTCCTGGTTCTGGAACAGCGAATCGCTGCCGCCGCTCTGCCCGCCCTGGAACATGGTGGCGAATACCGGGTGCCGTGCACGGTAGGTCTGGTCGATGCTCGACGAGACGGTCTCGGCGTTGGCGATGTTACTGGCGACGGTGTTCAGGCGAGTGGTCTGAGCACTCATGCCGCTACCGGCAATGTTGAAAACACTGGCTAGAGACATGACTTACTCTCCACGAAGGGCTGATACCAGCCCTTTGAATTTGCTGTTGAGCAGGGTGAAGCTGGCCTGGAAGTTGACCGCGTTTTCCGCGTAGTTCGACTGTTCCAGCTGTGCGTCCACGGTGTTCTGGTCGATCGACGGTTGCATCGGCGTGCGATACATCAACGACTCGTCGCCATTGCCCAGACCTTCGGCTTCGATATGACGGCTGTTGGTCATGTTCAAGGCGAAAGATCCGCTCTTGGTCTTCTCGTTCTGTGCGGCGAGCACTTTGGAGAAGTCCAGATCCCGAGCCTTGTAGTTCGGGGTGTCGGCGTTGGCGATGTTGTTGGCCAGGACTTCGGCACGCTGGGCGCGGAAGCCCAGGGCTTGTTCGTGGATACCGAGCGCTTTATCGAAGCTGATGCTCATGTCGGAAACCTTCGGGTGACCTGATTTTTCGTAACAGGGACAAAGCAAGCGTCGTGCCAATTCAAAAAAGCCCATAAACCGGGGCTTTGCGGGCAGTGGCAATGTGGCAATGCCAGAAAAGCGGCAACCGATTTCCGCCGCCTGCCGCTTTTCTGCCGCTTATCACGGTAGAAAGAACACCACCTGACCCTGTGGGAGCGGGCTTGCTCGCGAAAGCGGTGTGCCAGTCAAAGCTGATGTCGACTGACACGACGCCTTCGCGAGCAAGCCCGCTCCCACATTGGATCGTGGTGGTGCCGGGAAAATCATCAGGCAAAAAAAACGGGAGCCCCTGAGGACTCCCGTTTTTTGATGACGCCAACGAATCACTTCGCCTGGTAAATGATCCCCGGGCTGCACTGGACCATCTGGTAATGATCCGGCAAACCGTTCAGCGCCTCGGAAGCACCGAGGAACAGATAACCGCCCGGCTTCAACGTGCTGTGAATGCGCAACAGGATGTCCTTCTTCACCTCGGCGGAGAAGTAGATCAGCACGTTGCGGCAGAACACGATGTCAAACTTGCCCAGCGCCGCGTAGCTGTCCAGCAGGTTGAACGAGCGAAACTCCACCCGGCTCTTGATCGGTGCCTTGATGGCCCAGCGTCCCGGCCCTTTTGGGTCGAAGTAACGTTGAAGGCGCTCGGGCGACAGGCCACGGCCGATGGCCAGGCTGTCGTATTCGCCGGTCTTGCAGTTGGTCAGCATGGTGCCGGACAGATCGGTGGCAACGATCTGCACGCCCATCTTCAACTGGCCCATGTTCACGCGCTCGAACTCATCGATCGACATCGACAGCGAATACGGTTCCTGACCCGACGAACAGGCCGCCGACCAGATCCGCAGACGCTGGCCAGGGGCGGCCTTGATCGCTGCGGGCAGCACCTTGTTCTTCAAGACTTCAAACGGATAGGTGTCACGAAACCACAGGGTTTCGTTAGTGGTCATGGCATCCACCACCATCTCGCGCAAACCGCTGCGCGGCTGGGTCTGGATGCGCTGGACCAGCTCACCCAGGGACTTGATGCCTTGCTGTTCCATCAGTTTGTTGAGACGGCTCGAGACCAGGTATTGCTTGTTTTCACCGAGCAAAATGCCACAGGCTTTTTCCAGGAAGACCCGGAACTGTTCGAAATCCAAATTACCCGTAGACAAAGATACCGCCTCTTAAATCGTATTAATCGTTAGGGGCAAAAGGCCCCTAGCTGATGTCTGCTGCTTTGATCCGGCTGACTACCCGGGATGCCAGGTCATCAGGACGGAATTTGGCAAGGAAGTCATCGGCACCGACCTTCTTGACCATCGCCTGATTGAATACACCCGACAACGAAGTATGCAGGATGATGTGAAGCTTTTGCATGCGCGGGTCGTTGCGGATCTCGGCCGTGAGGGTGTACCCGTCCATCTCCGGCATCTCGATGTCGGAAATCATCATCAGGAACTCTTCTTCCGGCTTCTTGCCCTCGTCGACCAGCTTGCGCAGGTAATCCAGCGCTTGCCGACCGTCGTTCAACGCCACCACTTCGACACCGACCGTCTGCAGGCAACGGGTCACCTGCTTGCGCGCCACCGACGAGTCATCGACCGTCAGTACTCGCAAAGAGAGCGCCTTGTGCTGGGTTTCTACATCCACCACGCCGACGGAAATCGCTTCCGGTGTCGGCGCCACTTCTGCCAGCACTTTCTCGACGTCGATGATTTCGACTAACTGATTGTCGACCCGAGTCACAGCCGTCAGGTAATGATCGCGTCCCGTGCCCTTGGGTGGCGGATGAATCTCCTCCCAATTCATGTTGACGATGCGTTCCACTGACCGCACCAGGAAACCCTGGGTCTTGGTGTTGTACTCCGTGATGATCACGAAGGGATTGCTTTGATCTTTCAGCGCACCGGAGCCGGTCGCCATCGCCAGATCAAGAATCGGAATGGTCGCCCCCCGAATATTTGCCACACCGCACACGACAGGACTGGATTTTGGCATCAGCGTCAGTTTGGGGCATTGCAGCACCTCCCGAACCTTGAACACGTTGATCCCATACAGCTGCTGGCCGTCGAGACGGAACAACAACAGCTCAAGGCGATTCTGCCCTACCAGTTGCGTGCGCTGGTTTACCGCATCCATTACACCAGCCATGCACAGACTCCTACACCAACGCTTAAGTGTGTTGCGACGCGCATTCATCACTAAACGGCACGGCGCTTGCTTTTTAACTCTTATGAACACAGAAACGACATTTTTCCGACGCCTGACATCAAACGCCCGCAAATTGCTTTGCGCGGTGTCGGCCGTCTGCCTGTTCAACGCTGGCTGCCCTGCCCTTGCTGACGCGGTTACCTTGCCTGACATGCTTATCGGCGTCACCCAGGGCTTTCTTGAATTCACCGTAGAAGACTATCTGGCCACCAGTCAAACGGAAGGCCGCTACGAAATCGAGGTCAAGCAGCTCGATCCGCGGCTGCGCATGCCCATGTGCGACAAGGAATTGACAGCGTCCCTGGAGAGCCCCGCCACGCCCCTGGGCCGGGTTACGGTCAAGGTTCGCTGCGAGGGCGCTTCGCCCTGGACGGTCTTCGTACCCGCTCAAGTGCGCCTGTTTCGCGACATTGTCACCACCACCCGCCCGCTGCGACGCGCCGGTATCGTCGAGCCCCAGGATGTGACCCTGCGCGAGCGTGACATCAGCCTGATCAGCCAGGGTTACCTGACTTCCGTCGACCAGGCGATCGGGCAGAAACTTACCCGACCAATGGTCGCCGATCAGGTCATGACCCAGGTGCACATGGAACAGGCAGAAGTCATCAGCAAGGGCGACCAGGTGGTGATTACCGCCCGCAGTGGAACGCTGAGCGTACGCATGCCGGGTGAAGCGCTGTCCAACGGCGGCTTGCGCGAACAGATCCGGGTGAAAAACCTCAACTCCCAGCGGGTCATCAAGGCGCAAGTCATCGCGCCCGGCCAAGTGGAAGTAGCGATGTAGAGAACTCTCTGTTTGTGAAGATGTGGCGCGCCACTCGACTGTTCCCTAGACTGTGCCCTATGCAGGGCAAGCGTTGACGCGCGCAAGCTCATTGATAATTGGGCCTAAAGTTTTTCCGGGTATGGCCGAAAACATGGCAAGCGTCCAAATACCCAGAGGTTTTTTGTCATGGTTATCGATTTCAGTCGTTTAAACAGTTCCTCGTCACTTACCGGCAGTACACGTACCAGCACCGCGAAGGAAACCGCCGAAGCCGGCAAGCCCGCACCGCTGAATACCCCGGCCGAACAGGCCAGTACCGTCAAAAGCGGGGAATCGGTACATCTCAGCGATGAGGCTCAACAGTTGCAGAAGGTCACTGACAAGCTGCGCGATCAGCCTGCCGTCGACAACGCCCGCGTGGCCGAGTTGAAAGCAGCGATTGCCGATGGCAGCTACAAAGTCGACAGCAACCGTGTAGCCAGCAAACTGCTCAACTTCGAAGCCCAGCGCTAGGCCAAGGCCTGCGCCAGGCTTTTGGACGCTTAAAACCCAAGGCCAGCCATGCACGACACTAATTTACTGCAACTGATCACCGACGATTTTGCTCCGGCACAGCACTTGCTGGAGTTACTGCAAACCGAGTCCCTCGCCTTGCACGGTCGTGACATGCCACTGCTCGAAGAGATTCTGGCGCAGAAACAGGCATTGATCATTTTGCTCGATCAGCATGGCCGCAAGCGCAGTGAAATCCTCGCCAGCCTCAACCTGCCGACCAATCACAATGGCCTGGAGCAACTTGCCAGCCATTCGAGCATTGGTGATCAGCTATTGGAGCAGAGCGACGTATTGACCGATCTTCTGGCTCAGTGCCAGGCGATCAACGTCAAGAATGGCCAGTCGATTCTGGTGCAACAGGCCGCGACGGCCAATCAGTTGAAAATCCTCAACGGCGGCGAGCCGCCAGCGCTCTACGATGCGCGCGGATCAACCTCCATGCTTGCGAAGCCACGCCCGCTCAGTCAGGCTTGAGCCTGCCGAAAAGCGCGCACTATCAAGACGCGCAACATGCTGGCAATATGCTGGCCAGCCGTAGTCATATTTTGCCTGGAGATGGATGAACCGTGTTCAATGCCTTAAGCGCGGAAGATGCTCCGCAGCCACCCAAGGTGCTCACCACGCCGTTGGAGATCTCCGGCACCCTGCGCCAGCTGCAAGACAGCCATGACCCGCTGATCATCACGTTCCATGAGCGCAGCCAGCGCTTCCAGAGTTATCTGGTGGACATTGACCGTGACAGCAACATGATGGCCCTGGACGAAATGATTCCCCGCGATGGTGAACGCTTCCTGCTCGCCGGCGAACCGTTCAAGGTCGAAGGCTTTCACGACGGCGTGCGTATTGCCTGGGAAAGCAACGGCCCGTTGACCATCGACGAATCCGCTGGCGGTCGCTGCTACCGTGGCGCCCTGCCCGCCCAGGTGGTTTACCACCAGCGTCGCAATGCATTCCGCGCAGCATTGAAGCTGGCACAACTGGTCAACGTCGATCTGGGCGGTGAAAAGCTCAAGTCGCCGATCAGCGGCAAGCTCTTGGACATCTCCGCCACCGGCTGCAAGTTGCGCTTCGAAGGCGACATCACCGCCAGCCTGCAACTGGGCCAGGTGTATGACCGCTTCATCGCCGCCCTGCCCTTTGGCAACATGACGGCACCGGTCGAGCTGCGTTACCTGCACTTCGAAGAAAGGATCTCCACCACCTTCGCCGGCGTACGCTTTCACAACATGAGCGGGCTGGTGCAGCGGCAGGTCGAGCGGTTCGTCTATCAGCTTCAGCGCGAAGCGCGGCGCTTCGACAAAGACGACATGTAATAAGACGCTTCAATAGAAAACGGGCAGTCCCTTGCGGTGAC
Source organism: Pseudomonas sp. PDM25 (assembly GCF_019219045.1). Taxonomy (NCBI): domain Bacteria; kingdom Pseudomonadati; phylum Pseudomonadota; class Gammaproteobacteria; order Pseudomonadales; family Pseudomonadaceae; genus Pseudomonas; species Pseudomonas sp. PDM25. Next base: position 10,415 of record NZ_JAHUWL010000030.1, on the reverse strand, counting down.
TGCCCGTTTTTTTATGCGTTGTTTTTATGCGTTATGGCCTGGCCTCGGTAAAACTTTGCTCGCGAGGTGCATCAGGGTCTTCGGGTGTCGGATCGGTTTCGGGCCCTGATTCAGGTTCAGGTTCCGGGTCCGGCTCAGGGTTGATCGGGTTCTGCATCTGCTCCTGGACAACTTGCTCATCGACCCGCGGGTCAAGGCAAGCCACCAGTGGCGAACTCGACATACTGTCCGGCATGGCGACGTGATGCAGCGGTGCATCGTCCACCACATGCAGGTTGGTCACCGCTTTCGGGCGAATCCGCCACACCAGTACCAACGCGAAGAAACTGAAGAAGGCATAGAGCATGTGGCTGCCGAACAGCTTCATCAGCACCCCGGCCACCAGCGGCCCGATACTGGCGCCGACACCGTAGGTCACCAACAGCATCGCCGTCAGGGACACCCGGCGATCGCCCTCGACGTGGTCGTTGGAGAATGCCACCGCCAACGGATACAGGCAGAACATCACCAGCGAACAGCAGAACCCGGTGATAAACAAAATCTCCAGCGGTACCTGTTGCATGATTGCCAGCGGCAACGCGGTAAGCGCCAGGACCAGCGCAAAACAGCGGATCAACAACGCCCGGTCATAACGGTCGGACAGCCAGCCCAACGGCCATTGCACCAGCAACCCGGCAAAAATGCAGCTACCCATGAACAGACCGACCTGCTCCGTGGACAATCCCTGCTGTGAGGCATACAGCGGAGCCAGACCGTAGAACGAACCGATGATCAGCCCTGCCCCCAGCACCGTGCTCAACGACTGCGGCACGCGCTTGATGAAGAACCGCGGCTCCATCGGTGCCGGGTGCAACGGCGCCGGGTGAATCCGCCGAGTCAGGGCCACCGGCACCAGGCACAGCGCGAAGCACAAGGCGACCAGCATCAGCAGCTCAAGACCCAGGCCCGGGTGCATGACCAGAATCAATTGACCCAGCACCAGCCCCAGATACGAGGCGATCATGTAGCCGCTGAATACCGTCCCCCGCTGCGTGGCTTCAGCCTGCTCATTGAGCCAGCTTTCGATGACCATGTATTGGCACATCATGCCGAGGCCGACGATGACCCGCAGGAAGATCCAGGCCGGCAACCAGTCCACCAGGCCATGGCCCAGCACCGCCGCACCGACAATCCCGGCGCAGGCCGAATAGGCGCGAATATGCCCGACCCGGGCGATCAACCGGTGGCCGATCTTGCCACCCAGCACCAGGCCGCAATAGTTGGCTGCCATCAACGCACCGACCCACAGGCTGTCGACGTGGTCGGCCGCCAGGCGCAAGGCCAGGTAAGTACTCAACAGGCCAGAGCCGATCAACATCATCAGCGAGGCAAAATAAAGCGCTCGAAAGGGTTTCCAGATTTGGCGCATCGGCGTTCCGAGCGGCTCCTTGCAGTGAGTTTCAGGCTACCGACAAACGATAGCCTGATGTCGACGGATCGTCAGGCCTGGGCCGCTAAAACACGCCGTTCCCAGGGAGTAATTTCATCAAAGAAGCTGGTCAACTCCATGGTCTTCGAGGCGATGTAGCCTTCGATGAACTCCTTGCCAAACAGTTCCTTCGCCAATTGACTACGTTTCAGACGCTCAAGAGCCGCATGCAAGGTACACGGCAACGAAAGATTGTCCGGTACTTCAAATTCGCCCTGGATCGGCTCGCTCGGCTCCAGTTTGTGCTCAATGCCATACAACCCTGCGGCAAGGCTGGCGGCGATCGCCAGGTAAGGATTTGCATCAGCCCCCGGCAAGCGGTTCTCGACCCGACGAGCGGCGGGAGAACTGGCCGGAATACGCAATCCGGCCGCACGGTTGTCGTGGGACCAGCAGGCATTATTCGGCGACGCATACGGATGGCACAAGCGCTGATACGAGTTCACGTTCGGTGCGAACAACGCAGTGAAATCCGCCATGCCAGCCTGCTGACCCGCGATGAAATGACGGAAGGTCGCCGTCGGCTCTCCAGCCTTGTCGCTGAACACGTTACGCTCGCTGCCGATCTCGATGATGCTCTGGTGAATATGCATCGAGCTGCCGGGCGTGTGCGCCAGCGGCTTGGCCATGCAAACCACGGTCAGGCCATGCTTGAGCGCGACTTCTTTAAGCAGATGTTTGAACAGGAGTGTCTGATCGGCCAGCAACAGCGGGTCGCCGTGCAGCAGGTTGATTTCGAACTGGCTGATGCCCATCTCGTGCATGAAGGTATCGCGCGGCAGGCCCAGGGCCGCCATGCAGGCGTAGACTTCACTGAAGAACGGCCGCAAACCATTATTGGAACTGATACTGAACGCCGAATGACCGTCCTCGCGACGACCATCCAGGCCCAGCGGCGGCTGGAACGGTTGAGTCGGGTCGGTATTGGGCGCGAAGACAAAAAATTCCAGCTCGGTCGCCACCACCGGTGCCAGGCCGAGAGCCGCGTAACGCGCGATCACGGCTTTGAGTTGGCCGCGGGTCGACAGAGACGAGCTTTCGCCGGTCAGCTCGTCAGCATCGCAAATAGCCAAGGCTCGCGGTTGCTGGCTCCATGGCAAGCGATGGATCTGTGCAGGGTCGGGCACCAGCGCCAGGTCGCCATCATCGCTGCCGTAAAAGCGCGCTAGCGGATATCCGCCCATGATGCATTGCAGCAGCACCCCGCGCGCCATCTGCAAACGCCGCCCCTCGAGAAAGCCTTCGGCGGTCATGACCTTGCCACGGGGTACGCCATTCAAATCCGGGGTGACACATTCAATCTCATCAATGCCCGTCAATCGCTGTGCGAGTGAGCGATGGCCATCGGTTGTCATGACGCAATCCTTTGTTGTTGTGCGAGCCGCGAACGGCGACCCGTACAAAATAGGCTCCGCCTGTTCGGAATATCAAGCAGCGGCCAACAAAAAGCCCCGTCAGGGGAGGTAAAGGCTGAACACGCCGCCGCCCAGCGGGCCACCATTGCTGATTTCGGTGCGTCCACCCACGCCGTTGCGCTGATGAAGTGCGGCAATCCGCCCGGCAAAGTACAGGCCCAGCCCAGTGCTTCCGCTGCTGTGGTTGATGCCCTGCACGTAATCGGCCTGACGCTCGATCATCTCGGGTGGATAACCCTCTCCATCGTCGTTGACGGTCAGCACCAGTTGCCCGGCTTCATCGCTGACGCTGATCAACACCGCGTGGCGGGCGTAACGAATCGCGTTGTTGATGCTGTTGCTCAGCACCGAAGCAATCAGCTCCCGGTCGAAGAAACCCAGAGGGCTCAGCGGGTCCACTTCATAGGTCGCGATGATGCCGCGACTGGCGAACACGTCCTGGTGGCAGGCCAATTGCGCTTCGATGAAGTCATCCAGTTCATGGTAGGCCGGTTGCAACGGCATCTGGTTGACGCCGAGTTTGTAAAGCCCCAGCAACTGCACCAGCATGCCATTAAGGTGTGCGAATTCGAATTCGATCACGCCCTGCTCCGGCGTGTGCTGCTGCGGATCCGGCAGGCGCGCCAACCATTGGCTGTGGGCCTGCATCACCATCGCCAGGGAATTCTTCATGTCGTGCACGGTGGAGGCAATCACCGTGGAAAAATCGAGTGCCTGTTCGCTGTTGTTCATTCGCCAAACGCCTTGCTTCGCAACTTCTGATAACGGGGAAAACGCGCATCGGTGTCGGGCATCAGGCCGACCATTTTCAGGCACGTCCGACATTCCTCCAGCTCCGCCGAAGGGACACTGGTGTCGGTGCCGTGCAGCAGCGACTGCGCCATGTTCAGCGCGATGCTGATGTTCTTCGGTTGCAGCGCCAGGGCTTTGCGGAACACCTGCCGCGCCTCCACCAGGTTGCCGGTCTTGTAAACCCGCACGCCCTGACGGTTGAGATCGGCTGCGGCGTTGCCGGAGTTGAGGATGGTCGGATCGTCGGTCAACTTGGCGATGCCCTTCATCACCGTCGGGTCGTCGCCGTAGATTTCCGCGCAGTTTTTCAGCATCGAGGCACCGGCGCTGGCCTGCCCGAGCATCTGCAGTTGCTTGGCCACCAGCAGCGCGGCTTCGGCGCTCATGAACTGTTCCATGCCATCGAGGCGCATCATCGCCTGCTCGGTAAGCTTTTCGGCGGTTTCGGCATCGTTGAGCAGCAGACTGGTGGCTTTCATCAATCGCGCACGAATCTGCAGACCTGGGTCGGAGGGGTTTTCCTTGGCCACCGCACTCAGCGTCGTGTTGATTTCCAGTCGAGTCCGGGTATCCAGACCTTTTTCGCTGCCTTTACTGATCAAGGCATGGGCCAGGCCGAGGTTGCTCTCCGCATCCTTGAAACGTGACTGCGCGCCCTGCGCCACGGCCTGACGATAGGCTTTGGAGGCGGTGTCGAAATCTTCGTTGGTCATCGCCAACTTACCCAGCAGCGCTTGCCGGCGCACCGCCAGCGGCGACAAGCGGATCGCCTCTTCCAGCACACGCTGGGCCGCCTTGGTGTCGCCTTCGGCGACCAGCACATCGGCCATGCCGTCGTAGAGCGCCGGCATCATCGGGAACACTTTCAGGGCTTTTTCGTAGACGCCTTTGGCCTGAGCGACCTGGCCACGCTTGAACAGCAGCTTACCCAACCCGGCAAACGCCCACGGCAACGGTCGATCGGCAATGATGCTGTCGTAGAGACGTTCCAGCGCCTCGTTCTGATTAAGGTCGCGCAACGCATCGGCGCGGTAGCGCAGGCACAACGGCGAGTAGCGGATGTCTTGCTTGCACAGGGCGATGCAGGCATTGAGCACTTCAACCGGTTTGCCCCGGTCAAGGGCCTGCAGAATCGGCTTGAGCAAGGTCTTGCGTTGCTCCAGCCGCTCCAGGCGTTGAGCCAGGCCGGAACGGTTGAACGGTTTGGTCAGGTACGCATCGGGTTCGTGTTCCAACGCACTGAGCACCATCGCCTGACTGGTCTCGGCGGTGACCATGACGAACACGGCCTCATGGCTGATCAGCTTCTCGATCATCAGGTCCTCAAGCACCTGCTGGCCGTTCTTCTTGCCATCGCCCAGGTGAAAGTCCTGCAGGATGAAATCGTAAGCCTTCTGCGAACACATACGCAGCGCCTGTTCACCGGTGTCGGCGGTGTCGACATCCTTGACGCCCAGCTCGCGCAGCATGGACCTGACGGAACTGCGAAAATCCGAGAAATCATCGACGATCAAAAAACGCTTTTGGTGATACGACAGCATCGAAGATTTCCAGGCAATTTAAGAAGAAGACCATGACTGTTCGGGTTATCGGCCAGAACAGGCATTCACTTGAAGCAACGGGAGTGCAATCGCTCATTTGGCGGTCAAAGAATCTATGGAGGCGCCCATGGCGAGCTAAATATTTGAAGGTGTTATTGAAAAACGGGATTATCCTGACCTATTGAATTGCGCTTCCTGTCGCTTGAAATCAACACGCTTTACGTCGTAGCTAAAGGCCTAAGTCATGACCACCAAACCCAAGCGCTCGGATACCCCTACCGAGCGAAAGGCCCTGATCCCCAGCACCCTGGACTTTCCGGTGGTGGGCATCGGTGCGTCAGCGGGCGGGCTGCAAGCGATCAAATTGTTCTTTGAAAACATGCCTCAAGACAATGGCATGGCGTTCGTGATCATTCTCCATCTGTCGCCCGATCACCAGAGCATCGCTGACAAGATCATCCAGGAATCGACCAAGATGCCGGTTCTGCAGGTGACCGAAACGGTGGCCATCGAGAAAAACCGGGTGTACGTCATTTCACCGGCGCAACGGCTGGCAATGAACGATGGCTTTCTGGAAGTCAGCGCCACAGACCCGCGCGAAGGTCGCCACGCATCCATTGATCTGTTTTTCCGCGACCTGGCCGATGTACACCGCGAGCGCGCCTTCTGTCTGGTGTTGTCGGGCACCGGCTCGGACGGCGCGGTTGGTTTGTCACGGATCAAGGAACAAGGTGGCATCACACTGGTCCAGGCACCGGAAGACGCCGAATTCGATGGCATGCCTTGCGCCGCCATCGAAACCCGCATGGTTGACCTGGTGCTGCCTGTGGTGGAAATGCCGCAAAAACTGCTGGAGCTATGGCGCAACTCCAAGGAAATCACTTTACCCATCGCTAATGATCCAGAACTGCAAAACGTTGCTACGGTGTCCGAGCGTGACGCGGCTCTTGCCGAACAGGTCCTGCGCGACATCCTGATTCAGTTGCGCACCGGCACCGGCCATGACTTCAAACACTACAAACGCGCCACCGTATTGCGCCGGATCGAACGCCGCATGCAGGTCACCGGCCAGTCGGACCTGAGTGCCTATTACCAGTATCTGCAGAACAATCCCGAAGAAACCAAGGCACTGCTGGGCGACATGCTGATCGGGGTGACCAACTTCTTCCGTGACAGAGAGGCTTTCGAAGCCCTGGAGCGGGATGTCGTGCCGCAACTGGTCAGCGCCGCCGTGTCCGCACACCCCGAGAAAGAAGAAATCCGGGTCTGGTCCGCGGGCTGCTCCACGGGCGAAGAAGCCTACAGCCTGGCCATGCTGCTCAACGATCAATTGCAACTGGACGCCAGCGCGGCGTCGATGCAGCTGTTCGCCACCGACATCGACGAACGCGCCATCAGCATCGGCCGGGCCGGCCTGTATCCACAGGCGATCGTCACCGATGTGCCACCCTCGCGGCTGCGTCACTACTTCATCAAGGAAGACGATCATTATCGGATCCGCAAGGAAATCCGCGAAAAGGTCTTGTTCGCCAAGCACAGCCTGTTGTCCGACCCGCCCTTCTCGCAGATCGACCTGATCGTTTGCCGCAACCTGCTGATCTATCTGGATCGCGAAGTGCAACGCGAAATCCTCCAGATGTTCCACTTTGCCCTGCGTCCCGGCGGCTTCCTGTTCCTCGGTTCTTCCGAGAGCGCAGACGCGTGCCACGAATTGTTCGCGCCGGTGGATAAACGCAACCGGATTTTCCGCGCCAAGACCGGCACGGCCAACAGTCGGCGCACACCGACCATGCCGCGTGGAGGCTATGTGCGGACCAACACTTCCCAACAGGTCCCGCAAAGCAGCGCGCCGCGTAAATTGTCATTTGCCGATATCCATCAACGCGCCCTCGAACACTCCGCACCACCGAGCGTGATCGTCGATGCCAACGCCGACATCCTGCACATGAGCGAGAGTGCCGGGCGCTTCCTGCGTCATGTTGGCGGCGAATTGTCGCGGAACTTGCTGACACTGATTCTTCCGGAACTGCGCCTGGAAATCCGCACCACGCTGTTCCAGGTCCAGCAGAGTGGCCTGCCGGTCAAGTCCCGCGAAGTGCCGATCAAGCGTGACAAGCGCAGTTACCTGATTGATCTGGTCGCGCATCCCTACAAGGATGAAGATTCGGACGGCGAATACGTCCTGGTGATTTTCGAGGAAGTCGAGGTCGACCCTGCCGAACAAGCGGCCACCACTGTGCTACAGACCGAAAGCCAGGTGCTGTCCAACCTTGAGCGCGAACTGCAACGCACCAAATTGCACCTGCAGGACACCATCGAACAATCGGAAGTCTCCAGCGAAGAGCTCAAGGCTTCCAACGAAGAAATGCAGGCGATCAACGAAGAACTGCGTTCGGCCACCGAGGAGCTGGAAACCAGCAAGGAAGAGCTGCAGTCGATCAACGAAGAGCTGTTGACGGTCAACTACGAGCTGAAAACCAAAGTCGAAGAAACCGACAAGATCAACGACTACCTGACCAACCTGATTGCCTCCACCGACATCGCCACGGTGTTTGTCGATCGCAGCATGCGCATCAAGTGGTTCACTCCGCGTGCCACTGACATCTTCAGCATGTTACCGGTGGATACCGGGCGCTCCTTGCTCGACATTACCCATCGCCTGCATTACGAGGACATCGTCGCAGACGCGGCCCAGGTGTTCGAATCGCTGAACATGATCGAACGCGAAGTCAGCAGCACCGACAACCGCTGGTACATCGCCCGCCTGCTGCCCTATCGCTCCAGTGAAGACCATATCGACGGCACCGTGCTGACGTTCATCGACATCACCAAACGTCGTGCGGCTGAAGAAGAGCTGCGACTGGGCGAAGAACGCATGCGCCTGGTCGCCGAAAGCACGCGCGACTACGCCATCATCACCCTTGATGAGCAGGGCGTGATCACCACCTGGAACAAAGGCGCCGAATTGATCTTCGGCTACAGCAAGGCCGAGGCCGAGGGCGCCTATTACGACTTCATTTTCTCGCCTGAAGATCGCGCGTCCGGCGTGCCTGAAAACGAACTGCTGGCGGTGCGCACCCATGGCCGCAGCGAAGATGAGCGCTGGCACGTGCGCAAGGACGGCAACCGCTTCTTTTGCAGCGGCGAGGTGACCTTGCTCAGCGGCGACAATCTCAAAGGCTACGTCAAAATCGCCCGCGACCTGACCGGCCATAAACGCCAGCATGAAGAACAGAGCCAACAACTGGCCGAAACGCGCAACACCAATTACCTCAAGGATGAATTCTTCGCGGTCATGTCCCACGAACTCAAACATCCGTTGAACCTGATTCAGCTCAATGCAGAACTGCTGCGTCGCTTGCCGGTGACCAAGTCTGTGGAGCCGGCCGCCAAGGCCGTCAACACCATCTGCGACGCCGTCAACAGCCAGGCAAGAATCATCGATGATCTGCTGGATGTCGCCCGGGTCCGTACCGGCAAACTGAAACTGAAACCCATCGCCGTGGATCTGGCCAGTGTGTTGCGCGATATTCACGCCGTCGTGCTCAGCGACCGACACGACGCCACCGTCGAGCTGCACGTGCCTTCAGACGCATTGATGGTCCATGCCGACCCGACGCGCCTGGAGCAAATTATCTGGAACCTGGTGAATAACGCGCTGAAATTCACGCCCTCCAACGGCCACGTGCAAATGATCGCCAGCCAGGTTGGAAACATGGCGCGGCTGGACGTCAAAGACGACGGTGCAGGCATCGCCCCCGAGAACCTCGATCACGTGTTCGACCTGTTCGGCCAGGCTGAAAAGCAGCATGTCAGCCACAACCGTGAAGGACTGGGAATCGGCTTGTCACTGGTCCGCCAGTTGACCGAGGCCCAACGGGGAACGGTTGAGGTGACCTCTGCCGGGGTGGGAACAGGGTGTACCTTCACGGTTTACCTGCCCTTGGCCCACACCCTAGATGAGCCGCAAACCCCGACTCAGGTTGAAGAATCCTCTGGCAGGCTGAGCGGTTTGACGATCCTGCTGGTCGACGACTCCGCCGATGTACTGGAAACCTTGAAAATGCTGCTGGAAATGGAAGACGCGCAAGTGATTGCGTTCGACCGTCCGGTGGCGGCTTTGGATGCCGCAAAAAGCACGCGCTTCGACTTGATCATTTCTGACTTGGGCATGCCGGTCATGAATGGCCACGAGCTGATGAGCGCATTGCGTCAGTTGCCGCTGGTCAAGGATGTGCCGGCCATTGCACTGACGGGCTACGGCGCCCACAGCGACATTCAAAAATCACGGCAATCGGGCTTTGACCAGCACATTGGAAAACCGGTGTCCTATGATGATCTGATCGAAACCATTGAAAATCTGCGACGCTCCCAGACCTGAGGCAGGGTCAGCGCAGATAGGCCCGTTGTACGCAGGCTCGTCGATCGATGGCCTGCCTAAGCCGCTCCTTGTTATCAGCCCAGACCCTGGGATCGACTCTGGTTGAGCGCATCAGCTCCAGCATGGCTGCCTTGGCAGCCAGGTACTCCGACCAGGCATCTTCGGACCTGAGTTTCAAAGACTGGCGCTCGGTCATTTCCATCCGCCGCAGGGCCAGTTCCGGCTCATCGGTAATCACTGGACTCAAAGTCACCTGCACCCGATGCGGCGCGACGAACTCCTGGGTATCCGCAACAATCTCCCTCGCCCGCTGAGCGCCCCACTTCAACGCCGCGCAGTAATGCTCACCGGCGTGCCGGTCATGAGACTCCTCGCAAACCGCCCAGCCATCGGTGCCGTAGACACCTATAAATACCTGGGTAACCCCCTCATGACTGGCCCGTGCCTGCACCTCGATGTGCAGCCCATTGCTGAGTACCTCTTCATGCGCATGAAGGGGTAACTGCGTGTTGGTCCATAACCAGAATTTTGCGCCTCTTCGCCGCATCGACGTTGCCCCATGAGTTATGTCTGGAGTAAGGCACAGCAATGCCAGACTTTCCATGTAGATCGTCGGGTGATGACACGTAGAAAAGAGCAATCAACAGCTGGCGCAAACCCAGCGGGGACTCCGTAGCAGATGTTTTTTCTTCGGACAAAACAAAACCCCTACCTGCATACGCAGATAGGGGTTTCGGAATTTAATCTTGACGATGACCTACTCTCACATGGGGAAACCCCACACTACCATCGGCGATGCATCGTTTCACTGCTGAGTT